>NZ_OY730251.1 GCF_963422545.1 uncultured Flavobacterium sp. | reverse complement strand
AAAGAAAGCCTGTTTTTGAGAAACAAAATTTCTGTTGATCTGGCGCGCTTCCTGAAACATTAATTCAGACATTTCCAGTCCGTAGTATTTTAGGTTTTCAGCTTGTTCGAATATAAATTCTACATGACCTGCATTTCCATGACCTAATTCTAAAATTGTGTTTCCTGATGCTATATTTAGATTTTGAATCGAATGGCGGGTCATATTGATGTTTGTCTCATGCATCATATTTGCCATTTCAATTCCTTTTTCTCCCGTTGGATGCTTTAGCTGAGAAGCTATTGCTTGTAATTCTTCTTTTTCCATGATCGTTAAAGTTAAATTCCAAAATTTAAAAATCCAAATTCCAAGCCTTGTTTGTCATTGCGAGGAACGAAGCAACCACACTAACAAAAGCACAAAAGATATGCAGCGTGAGATTGCTTCGTTCCTCGCAAAGACATTAAAAAACCTGACTCGCGATTTGGCGAATATTCTCTGATTTTCCCATCGAATAATAGTGTAAAACAGGAACTCCGGCTGCTTTTAATTCTAATGATTGCTGAATTGCCCACTCGATACCAACTTGTTTGATCTCTATATTGTTTTTGCATTTATCGACAGCATCAATTAAATCTTCAGGTAAATCAATTCTGAAAATCTGTGGTAAAATTTGTAAATGTCTTTGAACTGCAATTGGCTTAATTCCGGGAATAATAGGAATTGTAATACCTATTTCTCTTGCTTTTTCTACAAAGTTAAAATATTTAGCATTGTCAAAAAACATTTGTGTTACCACATAATCAGCACCGGCATCTACTTTTTCTTTCAGTCTTTTTAAATCTGATTGCAAAGATGGAGATTCTAAATGTTTCTCTGGATAACCGGCAACACCAATACAAAAATCAGCTTTGTTGTCAACATCCATTACTTCATGCAGGTATTTTCCGCAGTTTAAATTATTGATTTGTTTTACCAAATCAATAGCAAAATGATTACCTCCTAATTTAGGCACAAAAGATTGCTCGTCTTTCATAGCATCACCGCGAAGTGCCATAACATTGTTGATTCCCAAATACTGACAATCTACAAGCATGTACTCTGTTTCTTCCTGTGTAAATCCGCCGCAAAGTAAATGCGGAACGGTATCTACATTGTATTTATGTTTTATAGAAGCGCAAATACCAAGTGTTCCCGGACGCATACGAGTTAACTTTTTGTCCAAAAGCCCGTTGCCTTTATCAATGTAAATATACTCTTCGCGCGAAGTCGTTACATCAATAAATGGCGGTTTAAACTCCATTAACGGATCAATATTATCATATAATTCCTGAATACTTTTCCCCTTTTGAGGCGGAATAAGTTCAAACGAGAATAATGTATTTCCTTTGGCGTTTTCTATATGTTCTGTTACTTTCATTCTTTAAATTATGAGTTATGATTCTGTTTTTGAATAGTCTGTGTAAAAAATCTGAAATCAAAAAACGTAAATCAATAATTTATTAGTTGATAGTTTTTGGTTGTTAGTTGTTAGTTTATTTTGCAACTGAAAAAATAACAACCTCAACTATATTAATTTTTTATAATAGTTAATAAACCCGTTTAATAACTTTTTGCAAGTTTTAATCTGTTCCAAGACAACATTAAATGTACTCTCATCAATATATTTTTGATCCAATGCCAAATAATACTGGGTTTCTAATTCATACAATGATCCTCTTGAAATATGAAGAAAATGTATTGTTTCTTTTGATGTCTGCCGTCCACAACCCTCAGCAATATTTGACGGTATTGAAATCGCCGCTCTTCTCATTTGATTAGTCAATCCAAATAATTCTTCTTTTGGAAACAGTTTAGAAGAATCATACAATAAATTCACCAATTTCCGTGCTTCCTGCCAAACTTCCAATTTACTGTATTCCATCTTAGTTGTTAGTTAATCGTTGTTAGTTGATAGTTTTTGGTTCATACGTCAGAACTGGGTCCAACAACCAAAAACTATCAACCATCAACTATATTTAATCTGCTATATTAGGGTTTAACCATTTCATTGCATAATCAGTTGGAACATTGCGTCGTTTAGCATAATCTACCACCTGATCTTCTTTTATTTTTCCGAGTCCGAAATACTTACTTTTCGGATTCCCGAAATAATATCCTGAAACTGAAGAAGCCGGCCACATCGCCATGCTTTCTGTCAGCGTAACTCCAATTTCTTCGGCCACATTTAAGAGTTTCCAAATTGTTGGTTTCTCTAAGTGATCCGGACAAGCCGGATATCCTGGCGCAGGACGAATTCCTTTGTAATTTTCTTCGATCAAATCTTCTTTAGATAATGTTTCTCCCGGGTCATAGCCCCAAAATTCCATACGAACTTTTTCGTGAAGATATTCGGCGAAAGCCTCAGCAAAACGATCAGCTAATGCTTTTACCATAATCGAATTATAATCATCCAGATCTTTCTCGAATTCAGCTGCCCATTCGTCTACACCAAAACCTGTTGTCACACAAAAAGCTCCCATATAATCTGCAATTCCGCTATCTTTTGGCAAGATAAAATCAGATAAAGCTATGTTTGGCGCACCTTTTGTTTTTTGCGATTGTTGACGAAGTGTTAAGAATTTCTCCAGAACTTTTCCGTTTTCATCACGCAATTCGATATCGTCATCATCAATCTGATTTGCAGGGAAAATTCCGTAAATACCTTTTGCCGATAATTTTTTCTCTGCTAAAATTACTTTCAGCATCGCCTGAGCATCTGCAAAAACCGAAGTTGCTTCTTTACCCACAACCTCATCTGTCAAGATTGCCGGATATTTCCCGAACAATTCCCATGTTCTAAAAAATGGCGTCCAGTCGATGTACGGAACCAAAACATCCAAATCTACTTCGACAATTTGTTTACCAATTACTTTTGGTTTAGTCGGAGTATATTCGTCCCAGTCCAATTGCAATTTGTTTTTACGTGCTTGTTCAATCGTTAGGAAGTTTTTGTCTCGCGAACGATTCAAAAATGTTTCTCTAAACGCATCGTATTCAGCACGAATATCGCTTGCATATATTTTACGGTTATGATCTAACAAATTTCCTGCAACGGTAACGGCGCGTGAAGCATCGTTTACGTGAATTACAGTTTCTCTATATTGCGGAGCGATTTTCACGGCTGTATGCGCGCGCGAAGTCGTTGCTCCACCAATCATAATCGGAATTTTAATTCCTTGTTTGTCTAATTCTTTTGCCAGATAAACCATTTCGTCAAGCGAAGGTGTGATCAATCCGCTTAAACCAATAATGTCTACGTTATGCTCGATCGCCGCAGCAATAATTTTTTCCGGAGGCACCATAACACCAAGATCTACAATCTCATAATTGTTACACGCCAAAACTACCGAAACAATATTTTTACCAATATCGTGAACGTCACCTTTTACAGTTGCCATCAATATTTTTCCATTTCCTTGTTTATCTCCGGCTTGCTTACTTGCTTCAATATAAGGCAATAAATAAGCAACAGCTTTTTTCATCACACGTGCCGATTTTACTACCTGAGGCAAAAACATTTTTCCGCTACCGAATAAATCTCCAACAACGTTCATTCCCGTCATCAAATTGATTTCGATAACTTCAATAGGTTTTGTTGCTGCCAAACGTGCTTCCTCAACATCTTCTTCAATAAAAGCATCAACTCCTTTTACTAATGAATGCGTTATACGTTCCTGAACCGTGCCTAAACGCCATTCCTGAACCGCTTTTTCATCACTTTTTACTTCGCCTTTTACATTCTCAGCAAAATCCAAAAGTCTTTCGGTCGCATCATCACGTCTGTCCAGAATTACGTCTTCAACGTGTTCTAATAAGTCTTTCGGAATATCATCGTAAATCGTCAACATCTCTGGATTTACGATTCCCATCGTCATTCCGTTCTTGATCGCGTGATATAAAAACACCGAGTGCATCGCTTCACGAACCGTATCATTTCCTCTAAAAGAAAATGAAACGTTACTCACACCACCACTAATATGTGCATGAGGTAAATTCTCGCGAACCCATTTTGTACCTCTAAAAAAGTCCAAAGCATTCAAACGATGTTCTTCCATTCCGGTTGCAACCGGAAAAATATTCAAATCGAAAATAATATCTTGCGGAGGAAAATTTACTTTGTTTACCAAAATATCATACGAACGCTGACAGATTTCAACTCTTCGGTCAAAATTATCAGCCTGACCAACTTCGTCAAAAGCCATGATAATTGCCGCCGCTCCGTAACGTTTGATTAATTTAGCGTGGTGAATAAAGGCTTCTTCTCCTTCTTTCAACGAAATCGAGTTTACGACGCTTTTTCCTTGTACTACTTTAAGACCCGCTTCGATGATTTCCCATTTCGAGCTGTCGATCATAATCGGCACTCGCGAAATATCCGGTTCAGATGCAATTAAATTCAAAAACTTTGTCATTGCCTGAACACCATCGAGCATTCCTTCATCCATATTAATATCGATGATCTGTGCTCCACCTTCTACTTGTTGTCTTGCAATATCAAGTGCCTCGTCATATTTCTCTTCCTTGATTAACCTTAGGAATTTTCTTGAACCTGTTACATTCGTACGTTCTCCAATGTTTACAAAAACACTTTCAGGCGTAATAATTAACGGTTCTAATCCTGCTAATACAAGGTCTCTTCTTTTTTCTGCCATTTTTTTTCAATTTTCAACGGAATAAATTCCGTTGCTACAATATTGTTCGTTCCTCTGGAACTTTTATTTCAACGTCTTGCTTGTCCTTGCGAGGAACGAAGCAATCTCATTCTAATATTTCGAATCCTAAAAAGGTTTTTCTATTTTAATTTGGGCGTGTCCCTCCGGGCCGGGCTATCCGCTTTTAGTCCTCGCACTTCCTTCGTCAGACTGTGGGCTAACCGCTTCTATCCCTCACGCGACACTCGGTTTCATAAGACAATTTATGTTTTCACGATTTCAATTATCGTTTTTCAAATCTTTGAACCCATCATTTCGTTCCTACGGAACTTTTACTTCCATTTTGACTTTTCTATATATTTGCAACTTACACCAGCATCATATATATAATATTTCGTTTTAGTAAAACCGGCTTTGACTAATGTAATTGAGTCTGGTTCCAGCTCCTGTTCTAAAACTATATAGTTTTTCTCTGGATCATCTGTATCATATTTTACTTTAAAAAACTTATTAAAAGCTTTGGTGTCATATTTTTTAACATAGATCACTGATCTTATTTTTTTATCCAGATAAAAATAATATTGTAAACTATACCCGTATTCATCGTCACTTTTTATTCTAGTCAATAATCCTATTGTCTCTCCTTTAAAAGATTTTGGATAATCATCTTCTTGATTATTATATATTAAGTACAACAGCAAAACAATAGTAACAATAGCGAAAATCATCTTCCATTGATCATTTTTATTTTGCAATCTAACGTCTTCTTTTATCATTTTTGTTTTCTAAAGACAAGATGAACTTTTTTATTCAAATACCGGCGCCACTCTCGGCTTATAATCCTTCGCAACCTCAGCAATTAATCGAATATGATCCGGAGTTGTTCCGCAACAACCACCAATTATGTTGATTAAATTATCATCTAAATATTCTTTGATGAAAGCCTGAGTTTGTTCTGGTGTTTCATCATATTGTCCGAACGCGTTTGGCAAACCTGCATTTGGGTGCGCCGAAACATTAAAACTGGTGTGTTGCGATAATGTTTTTAAATACGGTTTCAACAAATCGGCTCCAAGAGCACAATTGAATCCTACGCTTAATAACGGAATATGTGATACTGAAATCAAAAACGCTTCAACAGTTTGCCCGGAAAGTGTTCTTCCAGACGCATCGGTAATCGTTCCTGAAACCATGATTGGAATATCCAGATTTCGTTCTTCTTTTACTTCTTCGATCGCAAAGAGTGCTGCTTTTGCATTTAATGTGTCGAAGATTGTTTCTACCAATAGTAAATCACAGCCACCATCCATTAAGGCTTCTACTTGCTCTTTGTAAGCAATTCGTAAATCGTCAAACGTTACGGCTCTGTAACCCGGATCGTTTACGTCCGGCGACATACTTGCTGTACGGTTTGTTGGCCCGATTGATCCTGCAACGAAACGTGGTTTATCCGGATTTTTAGCGGTAAACTCATCGGCTACTTGTCTTGCGATTTTTGCCGATTCATAGTTTAACTCGTAAACCAAATCTTCAAGGAAATAATCGGCCATACCAATCGTAGTTCCTGAGAAGGTGTTGGTTTCTACGATGTCAGCACCAGCTTCAAAATAAGCGGCATGAACATCGCGGATTGCTTGTGGTTGTGTTATGGATAGTAAATCGTTGTTTCCTTTTAATGGATGTGGGAAATCTTTGAAACGCTCTCCACGAAAATCTTCTTCGGAGAAATTATAGCGCTGCAACATTGTTCCCATTGCTCCATCAAGGATTAGGATATTTTTTTTAATTGCTTCCTGAATTGTTATTGACATATCTTTTATCTTTTAGCTACTAAGACGCTAAGGCACTAAGATGCTAAGTTTTTTATTTAATTATAATTCTAACGTTTAGTAAACCTGACGGGTTTTAAAAACCCGCCAGGTTTAGCACGATATTTTGATTCACATTAATTCCAAAAATTCACTATTGATGGCTCATTAGCCCCGATTGAAGTGGAAATCCTTTTGTTTTTTTCTTTAAAAAACAAAAGATTGCAACGAAAAGCGGGAACTATTGACGGCAAAAATGCGTCAATGATTCGCTCATGATACTGAATTCAGTAAAATAATATTGTATGGTTGTCAGGAAGAGTTTTGAGAAATACTTTTATGTATTTGTGTTATCTATCTTTAATACTATGAATTAGTATAAAGTAGAATGTAGCACCTTCTTTATGATAAAGGGTTGCTAAGGTTTCATTGGGTCTTTCCCTCCGCCTTTCGTGATAACTTTCAATAATTTTAAGAACAGTGCAAAGTAAAGACATAACCTGAACAATTGCAAGTGTTTTTTAAAGTTTCTGAGGTTCTAAGTTACTAAGGCTCTAAGTTTGTTTTTTATTATGGTAGTGATTAGTGCTTCTAGTAAATTATTTTTTCTTACTTGCTTTTGCAAGCGGATTAAAATCTAAACAAAGCTGTAACCAAAACTCTAAATCTTTATTTCTTTGCCAGCCATTTTTAGTGACGAAAATATAGTTTTTCATTGGTCTTTCAGAACTTGACATTGGTATTACATCGTCTCTTTCCAATGCATTTAGATATGAATTATCATCAATCCTGCAAAGTAAACGATTTTCTCCTGTTTGTTTGTCTATACGCGTTCCGCAACACATTTTGTTATCTACCATAAAAACAAGTCCGCCAAACATTTTCTTTTCGAAAAAATCAGCTTCTTTATGCTGTAGAAACGTTCGGATTCTTTGTGCATTATCTTCGTCGTAGGCCATTTTTTTAAGGTTCTAAGATTCTGTACTAAGATACTAAGTTTTGAATTTAGTCTCTCATAAAATACTGTAAACAAGAAAGGTTCTGAAATGCTAAGCAAAAAAACTTAGAATCTCAGAACCTTAGTATCTTAGCATCTCAGACTAAACTATCGCTTTAACAACCGCTTTTGGAGCTTCTTTACGAGTTCCGTCAAAACCGTCTACACCAGAAACTGTTGTATATTTTAAAACGTATTTTTTACCTGGATTAATGATTTGGTATGCTGCCTGACACATTAAAGTTGCTTCGTGGAAACCGCAAAGGATCAATTTTAATTTTCCTGGATATGTGTTTACGTCTCCAATAGCAAAGATTCCCGGAATATTAGTTTGGTAATCTAATGCATTGTTTACTTTAATGGCATTTTTCTCGATTTCTAATCCCCAGTCTCCAATTGGACCTAATTTTGGAGTTAATCCGAAAAGCGGAATAAAAAAATCGGTTTCGATTTTACGGTGTGCTCCGTTTTCTTCGATATCTAAAGACTCAACGTGTTCTGCACCATTGATTCCGATTACTTCTGCCGGCGTAATTAATTTAATTTTTCCGGCTGTTTTCAACTCCTGTACTTTTTCTACAGAATCTAAAGCTCCTCTAAATTCATTTCTTCTGTGAATCAAAGTTACTTCTGAAGCTACATTTGCCAGGAAAATACTCCAGTCTAATGCTGAATCTCCTCCTCCTGCAATTACAACTCTTTTATCTCTGAATTTCTCCGGATTCTTGATGAAGTATTTTACTCCTTTATCTTCATAAAACTCGATATCTTCAATAAGTGGTTTACGCGGCTCAAAACTTCCTAAACCTCCAGCGATTGCAATAACCGGCGCGTGAAATTTAGTTCCTTTATTTGAGGTTACAATAAAACTTCCGTCTTCTTGTTTATCGATTGTTTCAGCACGTTCTCCTAACGTATAACCTGGCTCAAATTGTTTAATTTGCTCTTGCAAATTATCAATTAAATCTCCTGCTAAAACTTCCGGGAATCCAGGAATATCATAAATAGGTTTTTTTGGATACAATTCTGAAAGTTGTCCTCCTGCTTGTGGCAAAGCATCTAAAATATGACATTTTAATTTTAATAATCCTGCCTCAAAAACGGCAAATAAACCTGTTGGTCCTGCTCCAATTATAAGTATATCTGTTTTAATCATTATGCTTGTTGTTTATAATCATTCTTAATAATGCAAAGAAACGAATAATATCGACTAATATCAAATGATATTTATCATTGATTCCTTGTGTACTTTTTACTCTTTATTTTTTAATGAAGCGGTAATTTCATTCATTTTTTTAACCTTGTCTTCAAAATTACCTTTCAATGTCTTTCGATATTCATTCAGGTTTTCGACCATTTTATTAATATCTTCCGGAATTACCTCTTCGAAAAACTCTCTTAACCTTTTAGCAGTTGTTGGAGATTTTCCGTTGGTCGAAATAGCAATTTTTACATTTCCTTTTGTTACGATTCCGCCTAAGTAATAATCACATAAATCTGGCGTATCGGCAATATTGCAAATCAAATAACGCTTTCGGGACAATTCATATACCTTTTTGTTGACTTTTAAATCATCGGTACAAGCAATTACCATATGACGTTTTTTGAGCATTTTCTTTTTGAACTTCGATTTTGTTAATGTTATCGAAGGATGTTTTTCGGCCAAAACCTTAATTTCTAAATGGAAATTTGGCGCTACAACCTCAACATTTGCATTTGGACTTGACTTTAACAAAAAAGACAATTTTTCTAAACCAACATTTCCTCCACCCACAATCAATACATTCAGATTGTGAAGTTTTAAGAATATTGGATATAATTCATTCTGTTCCATTTTAATTTAATTTCATCTAAACAAAATTAGATGATTTTTTATTACCAATATATAATTCTCTTTAGCAACATCGGGTTAAAACCCGACGCTACAATATTGGTTGTTCCTTCGGAACTTTATCTTGTGATTTCTTTTGATAGAAATTCTTCGTAAAATCCTTTTAATTTATTGCTTTCGCGAACGACGTTTCCTAAAACAATAATCGCCGGAGAGCTTAATTTTTGCTCTTTTACAATCTCTAAAATCGAATTTACTGTTCCAACTCCCACTTTTTCTTCAACAGTTGTTCCGTTTTGAATGATCGCAACTGGTAAATCGCCTTTGTCTTCTTTTTGAAACAAGTCGATAATTTGAGGCAATTTGTGCATTCCCATCAAAATCACAACAGTTGCTGATGATTGTGCTGCCAAAGCTACATCTGAAGATAATTTCCTGTCAGAAGTTGTGCCTGTAATCGCCCAAAAACTTTCTGAAACACCTCTTTTAGTAATTGAAATTCCCTGACTTGCCGGAACTGCAACTACTGAAGATATTCCGGGAACGACGACAGTTTCGATTCCGAAGCTTTCAATAAATTCTATTTCTTCGCCGCCTCGTCCGAAAATAAATGGATCTCCGCCTTTTAATCGCACTACATTTCCGTACGTCAACGCATTATCAACAATCAATTGATTAATTTGATCTTGCGTATAAGCGTGATTTCCTATTTTTTTTCCAACAAAAATCCTGATGGCTTTTTTGGGAGCGTGTACAAGTATTTCTTCATTAACCAATGCATCGTACAAAACCACATTTGCTTCAGCAAGTGCTTTTACGGCTTTCAGCGTAAGCAAATCCGGATCACCGGGACCAGCGCCAACTAAAGTTACTTTGGGTTTTATATTAAGCATTTGCTAATTCTTGAGCTCTGTATTTTTCTATTATATCAAAAAATGAAATTCCTTGTTGAATGTATGCTTTTGCAAATGCTTCTGAAGGATCATTTTGATTGATTTGATATACCAATTCTTTGAATGTTGTTGGTAATTCTATTTTAGATGTTGCTATGAAAACAGTATCAAATAAATCAACAATTCCTGCGTGATTATTTGTTTTTTCGTTTTCTGAAAGCAATAATGCTTTAGCACCATTTACAAATCCTGCGTAAGCATGGTAAATAGCATCTGACCATTTTCCTTCGTCGAATGATTCTTGTGCGAAAGTCAATTTGTCTTTTGCTTCTAATAATAAAGTAGCAACCAAATCGATCACAACTCCGGCACATTCTCCAACTCCAACAGCTTTTACGTAATTATCTGCGTTACCCCAATCTACGAAATCAGCTTCGGTTAAATTGGTTACGTCTGCAAAAGGTTTTAAAATTTCATAGAAATATTTCTCTCCTTTTAAATCATAATAATTTAGGAACTTTTCTCCGTTTGCATTTTTATCAAAATCATTTAAGATCGTACGTAATGCATCCGGTCCTCTACGGCTTGGAATTTTGATTACTTTATCAGCAAAACGCCCTTCTCCGTTTCCTAATCTTCCACCGCCTAATAAAACCTGTAAAGCCGGAGCCACTAATTTTCCTGAATTGATTGACATTCCCTGAAAACCAATTGCCGACATATTGTGTTGTCCGCAAGCATTCATGCAACCAGAAATTTTAATTTCGATTTCGCGGTTGTTTAAGTATTGCGGATATTCTGCATTTAAAACTTTTTCAAGTTCTTCTGCAATTCCGGTACTACTTGCAATCCCCAAGTTGCAAGTATCAGTACCCGGACATGCTGTAATATCTACAGTAGAATTATATCCTAAATGAACAAAATTCAATTTGGCTAATTCCTGATAAAAGAAAGGTAAATTGGCTTCTTTTACGTGACGTATTACAATATTTTGACGCAATGAAAAACGTAATTCATTTGCGGCGTAATTTTTAATTAAAGCGGCTAATAATCTGGCTTTATCAGTATAAAAATCTCCTAATAAAACTTTGATTCCAATCGCGTAATAACCTGCTTGTTTTTGAGCAATTACGTTCGATTTTTTCCACGCTTCATAAGCTGCAGTATCTTCAATAGTAACAGCTGGAGCTTCTAATAATGGTTCAGCAATTGGGCCATCAAAAGCTGTTGTGTCAATTTCGTAGGTTTCAAAAGCAATGGCTTTTTTCTCTTTTTCAACTAAATCAAGGAAAACATCTCTTCCCATTTCTTTGATCAAGAATTTCATACGTGCTTTCATTCTTTTTGCACGTTCACCGTATCTGTCAAAAATACGGATGATTCCTTCTGCTGTTGGGATAATTTGATTTGCCGGTACAAATTCTGAAAGTAATTCAGCATGTGCAGGCTGAGATCCTAAACCTCCACCAAACATTATTTTGAAACCACGTTGACCATCTACAATTTTTGGAATAAATCCTAAATCGTGCAAATAACTCAAAGCGGTATCTTCATCAGATGATGAGAACGAAATTTTGAATTTACGTCCCATTTCCTGACAAATTGGGTTTCTCAATAAATATTGAAATAAAGCATGTGCATAAGGCGAAACATCAAATGGCTCGTTTACATCTACACCTGCTAACTCGCTACCTGTAATATTACGAACTGTATTTCCACAAGCTTCACGTAAGGTAACATCGTCTTTAGCCAAGTTTGCCCAAAGTTCAGGAGTCCTGTCTAAACTTACATAGTGAATCTGAATATCCTGACGCGTTGTAATGTGCAAACGTCCTGTAGAATACTCATCAGAAACTTTAGTAATTCGCACCAATTGTTCGCTCGTTACTTTACCGTAAGGCAATTTAATACGAATCATTTGAACGCCTTCCTGACGCTGACCGTAAATTCCGCGTGCTAAACGAAGACTACGAAAACGCTCATCATCAATTTTTCCTCCACGGAATAAGTGAATCTTTTTTTCAAGATCGATAATCTCTTTCTGAACTATCGGATTTTCTATTTCTGTTCTAAAACTTTCCATTTTCTTTTTTTTGCTTTAGGCTTTAGGCTATACGCTTTAAGCTAACTTTGATTGTGTTTTTTCCGCTTAAGGCTTATTGCTTAAAGCCTAATGCATTTATCGAATAAATCCTACTCCTGCTGTTGTGTTGGTTGCTGTATCAATTAAGATGAAAGCTCCGTTTGATTTATTTTCGTTGTAAGCGTCAAAATATAAAGGCTTGCTTAATTTGATACTTACTTCTCCTATTTCGTTGATTGCTAATTGTGAAGCTTCTTTAGTTCCGGAATAGTCTGTTGAGATTGTATTTTTGATACTTTCTACTTTTGCTAAAACTGAATTTGTATTGTGCTGTACAATGTATTTTGTTCCTGCAACCAGTTTCTTGCTGTCCATCCAGCAAACTGTTGTATTGATTTCTTTTTCAATTTTTGGAAGTTCTGATGATTTTACAATCATATCGCCTCTCGTTACATTGATATCATTTTCTAATTCGATTGTGATAGATGAACCTGCAACGGCTTCATCAAATTGTTTATCAAAAAAGTGAATTTTAGATACTTTTGATTCTGTCAAAGAAGGAAGAACCGTAACGGCATCTCCAACTTTTATTGAGTTTCCGTATAATTTTCCTGCGTAACCTCTAAAATCGTGGTATTCTTCTGTTTTTGGACGAATAACAGTTTGAACCGGAAAACGTGCTTTTCCTGCTTCAAAAACATCCGAAGCATGTAATCCTTCTAAATGTTCCAATACAGTTTGTCCGTCATACCAAGGCATATTCTCCGATTTATCAACCACGTTTCCGCCGTTGATTGCGCTTAGCGGAATGTAACTTACGTTTTGTTCTTTGAATGTGCTTTTTGCATTTAATGCCTGGAAATCGGCTTTGATTTTATTGAAAACTTCTTCTGAATAATCAACTAAATCCATTTTATTAATCGCAACAATTACCTCTTTTACTCTCAATAAATTATTGATAAAAAAGTGACGGTACGTTTGCTCAATAACTCCTTTTCTGGCATCAATTAAAATGATAGAAACCTGAGAAGTCGAAGCTCCTGTAACCATGTTTCTTGTATATTCAACGTGACCTGGAGTATCGGCAATAATGTAACTTTTCTTTGCGGTCGAAAAATAAATATGCGCAACGTCAATTGTAATTCCTTGTTCTCTTTCTGCCACCAATCCGTCTGTTGCCAAAGAAAAATCCAGATAATCATATCCTTTTTGTTTGCTGCTTTTTTCGATTGCTTCTATTTTATCAGTTGTCAATGATTTTGTATCATACAATAATCTTCCGATCAAAGTACTTTTTCCGTCATCTACACTTCCTGCTGTTGCTATTTTTAAAACTTCCATTCTTTTTTATGTTGTTGGTTGTTGGTTGTTGGTTGTTGGTTTTTCTAAAACATCAACTAAAACCATCAAAATATTTAATCTGCTTTTTTATGTTGTTGTTGTAATTGTTGTAATTATTGAAGTTTTCAGCTATCAACTAAAAACTATCAACCAACAACTTAAAAGTATCCTTGTTGTTTTCTTTTCTCCATCGCAGCTTCAGAACGTTTGTCATCAATTCTGGCTCCTCTTTCAGAAATGGTAGATTCTCTAATTTCTCCAACTACTTCCTGGATTGTTGCTGCATAAGATTCAACAGCGGCGGTACAACTCATATCTCCAACGGTTCTGAAGCGAACAATTCTTTCTTCGATTTGTTCGTCTTCGTCCTGATACACAAAAGGAGAATGCGACCAGATTAAACCGTCTCTCAAAAAAACTTTTCTTTTATGTGAAAAATAGATGGACGGAATTTCAATGTGCTCTTTTTCGATATAACTCCAAACATCTAATTCTGTCCAGTTTGAAATTGGGAAAACACGAACGTTTTGACCATTTTCGATTTTTCCATTCAAAATATCAAACAACTCCGGTCTTTGATTTTTTTCGTCCCATTGTCCGAAATCATCACGAACTGAAAAAATACGTTCTTTTGCTCTTGCTTTTTCTTCATCACGACGTGCTCCACCAATACATGCATCAAACTTAAATTCTTCGATTGCATCTAAAAGTGTAATGGTCTGTAAGCTGTTTCTACTAGAATATTTTCCGGTTTCTTCAACTACTTTTCCTTCATCAATAGCATCCTGAACATTACGAACGATTAATTCCAAACCTAATTCTTCAACTAATTTATCTCTGAAAGCAATTGTTTCAGGAAAATTATGTCCTGTATCAACGTGCAATAGAGGAAACGGAATTTTAGCCGGGAAAAATGCTTTTTGCGCTAAACGCACTAATGTTATAGAATCTTTTCCTCCAGAAAAAAGTAAAACCGGTTTGTCAAACTGTGAAATTACTTCTCTGAAAATGTATATTGCTTCACTCTCTAAAGCGTTTGTTTTTAATACTGAACTCATTGTTTTTTTGTTTGATATTTTTGTTTGTGGAAAACTTTAGTTTCAGGTTTAAAGTTTCAAGTTTTTTCACCTGATCTAAAAATCTCCACTCTGTATTCTATTCTCTTATTCTCCATCGGGTTGAAACCCAACGCTACAATATAAATCTTCGTTCTCCCCCGGATTAAAATCCGACATTACAATCTTCAACCTTCATCGGGTTAAAACCCGACGCTACAATATGAATCGTTCCTCCGGAACTTTAAATCTATATTCTTTAATCTATTCTCTAGCATCAGAATCTTGCCTCTAGCTTCTTTCTTCTACTTAGTCTTTCTTAGCACTATGCAAACCACATTCTTTATGACTCGATTCCCACCACCATCTTCCAGCTCTGATATCTTCACCTGGAAAAATTGCTCTTGTACATGGTGCGCAGCCTATACTTACGAAACCTTGTTTGTGTAAAGCATTTTGAGGAACATTATTCTCTGACAAGTAAGCTTCAACTTCTTCTAAAGTCCATTTTAATAATGGATTGAATTTTATGATTTCGAAGTTTCCATCGTATTCAAACAAATGTAAATCTTGTCTGTTTTCTGATTGTTCGGCTCTTAATCCTGTAATCCAAACTGAATTTCCTGCCAAAGCTTTTCTTAAAGGAACTACTTTACGGATAAAACAACATTCTTTTCTGTTTTCTACTGAATCGTAAAAGCTATTTGGTCCTTTTTGTTTCAGTAAATTTTCTACCGCCGTTGCTTCCGGAAAATAAACTTCAATTTGTTTTTTATACTTTTTTAATGTTTTATGAAATACATCATAAGTCTCCTGAAATAATCTTCCGGTATCTAAAGTAAAAATGGTAATATCAGTATTACTTTTTGCTAAAAAATCTGTAATTACCTGATCTTCCTGACCAAAAGATGTCGAAAAAATTACTTTTCCCGGATATTCATTTGCTAAAAAAACTAATGTTTCGTCAAGCGAAAAATCTTTCGTTTTATCTAATAATGATTGTATAATTGTCGCACTCATATTCTTTTCTTTCCTTTCTAAAAAATATTACAATAATTTAGATAATGTTTTTAAACTCAATACTATAATTAAGATTCCAACGGCAATCATCATTGGCTTTCTTTTGATTTTATTTACCAGATAAGCTGCTAATGGCGCTGAAATAACTCCTCCTAAAATCAAACCTATGATAACCTGCCAACCGTGAATTCCTCCAAAAAGCATGAAAGTAATTCCGCTTGCAAATGAAACTGCAAACTCAGCAGCATTTACAGAACCTATTGTATATCTTGGATTTCTGCCTCTTCCTAATAAAGTAGAGGTTACAATTGGTCCCCAGCCTCCGCCGCCAACTGAATCCATAAAACCTCCAAAAAGAGCCAGATAACCAAGTTTTTTAGTTTTCTTTTTTATAATACTTTTTTTCAAGGCTTTTTTAATAATAATGACAGCCAGAATAATCATGTAAACTGCAATAAATGGCTTAATAACATCTCCATTAATTACATCTGCCAATAAATAAGCTCCTGTTATTGAACCTAAAACCCCTGGAATCAATAAATGTTTTACTAGTTTTTTATTGATATTTCCAAATCGATGATGTGATAGCGCCGATGCACCCGTTGTAAACATTTCAGATACGTGAACTGCCGTACTACTCACAACTGGCGGAACTCCGTAAGCTAATAAAAATGAGGTCGAAGTTGCTCCATAACCCATTCCTAAAGTTCCATCGACTAATTGTGCAAAAACACCAATAGTAAAAAACACTAAAAATTCTTGATTAAAACCGCCAACAAATCCATTCCAGGAAAATTCAGCATAATGATTGTAAACTAATGTTGACAATAAGCCAACCAATAAAACAACGGGTACTACAACCCATAATCTTTCTTTTATTGATGCATCAGACTTAACATCGATAGTATTTATTTTTAGCTCCTTTTCCATATTTGGATGATTCGTTTTGTTTTAAAATCCATTACCCTATCGGGTTAGTAGATTGAGAGGCAAAATTACTATTTATTTCTAAATATCAAAACAATATTTCATTTTTTTACACCTCAAATTATCGTAACATTAACTAAAAGAGCAATTTAAAGAATTTAACAAATCTGTTTAATAAGTTAAAAATACTATTTAACTGTGTTACAACAACATAACATCGTGATTTTCTTCTTTTTTCAAATACAATTCTTAAAGTCTACCATATCCATAGGATAATTATAAAATAGTTGTTATTTTTACTGCAAAATTTAATTCATGGATTTTCAAATAGGTCTTGTAATTGCAGGTTTAGTCGTTGGTTTTGTGGTTGGGTTAACAGGTGTTGGAGGCGGCTCTTTAATGACTCCTATTTTATTGTGGTTTGGTATTCCGCCAACAACTGCAGTTGGTACTGATTTATTATATGCAGCTTTTACCAAAATGGGAGGCGTATTTGTGCATCACAAAAAAAGTAATATAAATTGGTCGATCACAGGCTGGCTTACTTTAGGGAGTGTTCCTGCGGCTTTACTGACTTTATGGATATTAAATAGTATAAAAACCGATATCTCAACTATAAATGCCGTAATAAAATACAGTTTAGGCTGGGCACTGCTTTTTACATCAGTCGCTATTTTATTTAAAAGAAGGTTATTACGTTTTTCTCAAAAACATGCCGGAGATAAATTTCACAGCGAAAGCCATACTCAAAATATGCTTACTATAGGAATTGGTGTTTTATTAGGTGCAACTGTAACTTTGACGTCTATTGGTGCAGGAGCTTTAGGAACAGTTACGCTGTTTTTCCTTTATCCGCTTTTACCAACACCAAGATTGGTAGGAACTGAGATTGCACATGCTGTTCCGTTAACACTTGTTGCCGGAATTGGGCATGCTTCAATGGGAAATTTAGATTTATTTTTATTAGCTCAGCTATTAATGGGATCTCTTCCCGGAATTGTTATGGGAAGTATGTTAAGCGGAAAGGTGCCTGACCTATTTCTTAGAAATGCTATTGCAGTAATGCTTTTCTTTGCCGGATATAAATTGATTTTTTAAAACCTATTTTTTTCACCATATAAGTTATATAAGTTCATTTTAGATTTTGCGGCATAGCTTAATTAAATGAACTTATATAACTTATATGGTTTAAAATTAAAATGCAATATCTGCAAGAGAGTTACTTTCAAGTATTTTAAGTGTATTATCTCTTACCTCAGTCATTAATCGTCTTGCTGCACAGGTTGATTCGTCATCGCAATCATCGCATTTTTCATAAAAGTTATGACTTGCACAAGGAAGCAACGCAATTGGACCTTCAAGGATACGGTAAACTTTAGCCATACTGATATCTTTCGGATCTTTTATCAGATAATAACCTCCGCCTTTTCCTTTTTTCGCTCCCAAAAACCCAGAATTTCTGAGCAATAACAATATACTTTCCAAAAACTTAATTGAAATATGTTCACTTTTGGCAATTTCAGCAATTTGTACAGGTTCGTTATTTTCTCTCCTGGCAAGATATGTAAGAGCTTTAATTCCGTATTTTGTTTTCTTTGAAAGCACGTTTATAGATTTTAGATTGTAGAGCGCTGATTTTAGATTTCTACCTAAAATCAGCACTCTTAATATTTTTCTGCTACAAAAATAGTTCTTTTGAACGAGAAAAATAACAGAATCCACAACTAAGTTCTACTAAATTAGTATAGTTTAATTAATTTGTATCGTTTACACCAATTAAACTAAATTCTTTGAATATTTTTACTTCTTCTTCTAAAGCTTTTTTATTAACTACATAGGTATCTGACATTGAATCATGCCATCCTCTTCCTGAACTTCCTAAAAATGAAAGTCCGTCAAAAGGGATTATTCTACATAAACTTCTTTTAAAAATAGCCCCGAATGAAGGTTTAATTCCGTTTTCATCGACTACAATTGTTCCTGTAATAAATTTCGCTAAAGATCTCCCAAACAAACCTTCCATAATGCTGTAATAAAATATAGTGACAACAACAAAAAGAACTCTTCCTTCTAAATCGCTAATATTATCCAGCCAACTTAACAGTCCGGTAAGCCCTAAAAGACTTCCAAAAAGAGCTAAAAAAACGCCTAAGAGAAATATTAATGCCAAAATAAAGATGTTATCTAAAAGATAATTAAGGAATCGCTGTCCGCCTGTAACTAATAATTTCTCGTCAAGAGTGTAAGTAGAATTGCTCATGTTTTGATTGGTAGGTTTTTAGTTAATTAATTGTTTTTTAATTTCGTTAATGACAAAAATATATTTTTTACTGAAACAACCACCAAAAAGAATGACGATTTTTAACAGTAATAAATTTACAGTCAAAAATCGTCATTATATAATTTAGATAACCTAAAATTAATCAAGCGCTTGCTTCAGATCGGCAATTACATCTGCTACCGTTTCTAAACCTACAGAAACGCGCACTAAACCTTGCGTGATTCCCACTGCCAATTGATCTTCTTCAGACAATTTACTATGTGTGGTTGATGCAGGATGTGTTACAATTGATCTTGTGTCTCCAATGTTAGCAGATAGTGAACAAAGTTTTATTGCGTTCAGGAATTTTCTTCCCGCTTCGATTCCGCCTTTAATTTCAAAAGCAATAATATTTCCTCCCAATTTCATTTGCTTTTTAGCAATTTCATATTGTGGATGCGATTTTAAAAACGGATATTTTACGCTATTCACATTTGGATGCGCTTCTAAAAACTCAGCTACTTTCAGAGCATTTTCGCAGTGTTTTTCTACGCGAATTGCCAACGTTTCTAAACTTTTAGATAAAACCCAAGCATTAAACGGTGATAAAGCCGGACCTGTATTTCTTGAGAATAAATAAATTTGTCTGATCAAATCTTCGCTTCCAACAGTAACTCCGCCTAAAACACGACCTTGACCGTCGATTAATTTTGTAGCTGAATGAACAACTAAATGCGCTCCAAATTTAATTGGCTGCTGAAGATATGGTGTTGCAAAACAGTTGTCGATAATTAAAATCAGATTGTGTTTTTTAGCAATATCTCCCAATAATTGCAAATCAATTACATCTACACCCGGATTTGTTGGAGATTCCGCGTATAATATTTTTGTATTAGGCTTAATAAAACTCTCAATTGTTTCCGGCTTATTGATATCGAAATACGAAGTTTCGATATTCCATTTTGGAAAATAAGTCATAAACAAAGCATGCGTCGAACCAAAAACACTGCTCGCCGACACAATATGATCTCCAGCATTTAACAAAGCTGCAAAAGTAGAATAAACGGCTGCCATTCCGGTTGCAAAAGCATAACCAGCTTCAGCACCTTCCATTTTGCAAATCTTATCAACAAATTCTGTTGTATTCGGGTTGCTAAAACGGCTATATATATTTCTTTCTTTTTCTTCTGTAAAAGAAGCTCTCATATCTTCGGCATCTTCAAATACAAAGCTTGACGATAAGTATAATGGCACCGAATGCTCTAGATACTGAGTTCTTTCTAATTGTGTTCTTATGGCTTGAGTTTCAAAACCAAATTCTTCTGTATTCATTGTGTTTGTTTTTCTTGTTTCAGGTTTCAAGTTTCAGGTTTTTACTATCTATAAAACCAAAATTTAAAATCCAAAGTGAGTCATTACTTAATAGCCAGCTTAAAAATTCTCTTATTGACTAATTTTCTAATTCTATAATGCTTCGTTGTTCAATACAACTTTATATTTTATTGTAGCTGTTGGCTCAATTGTTTTAGAAACTGAACAGTATTTCTCGAAAGAAAGCTGTGCTGCTTTTTTAGCTTTTTCAGGATTGATATCGCCTTCTAAATGAAAAATGACATTAATTTCTTTAAAAGGTTTTGCTTCTCCAACCTGTACACGTTCTCCTTCGACCTCAGCATTAAAAGATGTTATTTCCTGACGTTGTTTCTTTAAAATCGAAATCATATCAATGGCACTGCATCCCGCAACTCCCATCAATACTAATTCCATTGGACTTGCACCTAAATCGCTTCCGCCAAATTCGGCTCTGCTATCAACGTCAACTATATGACCTCTTTCATTTTTGAGTTTAAAATGAAACGCGTCGTTTACTCTGTTTAAAGTTACTTTCATTGTGTTGTTATTTTTTTGTTTTCCTAAGTTGTTTTGTTTTATTCAAAAAAGGTCAATATTTTATCATCCCCAGTTCTGGTTGCTGATTCTTCTGCATACATTTTTGCTGTTTTTCCGTAAACATTCACACCTTCTTTATTTGCTCCTTTTTCTATTAAAAGCTGCACAATATCCGGCAAATTATATTCAGCAGCTTTCATCAGAGCAGTACTTTTATCATTATTTATAAAATTCACATTCGCTCCTTTATCAATTAGCAGTTTCACTATTTCATAACTTCCTTTGAAACTTGTTAATGAATGATAAAGAACGCTTTCACCATCAAAATTTTCTATATTAACATCAGCACCATTATTGATTAGATATACTGCAATGTTATAATGGGTATTAAATCCAGCTTCAAACAATGGCGAAATTCCATTCATCGCTTTTCGTTTATTAACATCTGCACCATTTTCGACCAAAAACTTTACTTTTTCAAGACTTCCACTATATACTGCATCCACCAAAGGAACATTTTCACTATTAATCTTTGCTCCTTTACTTACTAAATAACGAAGTAATCCTGCATCTTGAACAGCATTTCCAGCTGCAAACTCTAAAGCTGTATAACCTCTATCTGATTCAAGGTTTACATTGGCTCCCTTTTTAATCATCTTTTTTACTGA
This sequence comes from uncultured Flavobacterium sp., assembly GCF_963422545.1. Classification (NCBI taxonomy): domain Bacteria; kingdom Pseudomonadati; phylum Bacteroidota; class Flavobacteriia; order Flavobacteriales; family Flavobacteriaceae; genus Flavobacterium; species uncultured Flavobacterium sp. The sequence continues at coordinate 248,780 of NZ_OY730251.1, read as the reverse complement.
GGTTGTATCATTTTTTCTACAGGCCCACATTAAAGGGGTTTCCTTGTTTTTAGAATCTACAAAACGAACATTCCCTCCCAGATCAATAATTCTATGAGCAACGACAGGTTTTATACTATCAGAAAAAAATGCATCCATTAAAACCGACCTTCCTGTCTCTGTTGAAAAAGTATTTAAATCGGCTCCCTTATTAATTAATTTTAAAGACACATCGTTCAAATCATAAGCCAATGCCCACTGCAATGCGCTCGTTCCGGAATCATCTTTTCCAATATTTACATTTGCTCCATTTTCTATCAGCAGCAAAGCCATTTCTTCATTGTTATGAGCACAGGCCAAAAATAAAGCACTGTGTCCAACTGCGTTTACTGCATTTATATCTGCCTTTTTTGTTAAAAGAAATTTAGCAATATCGAGCTTATTATGAAAAACAGCATACATTAAAATAGTCCAGTCTTTATCTGATATATTTTCTTGTCCTTCTTCTCTACCGCCTCTTGTATAACCTTGACACCTGCTGTTAGGATCACCTCCTTTATCAATGTATTGCTTTACTTTTTGTAAATCACCTTCTTTAATCGCATCAACAATATTTTTAAGCGCATAAACAAATGCTTTTTTGGGAATAACCGGTTCTACTTTTTCTTTTTTACATGATACTACAAGACCAATACATGAAATTATCAATAATATACTTTTCCTAAAATAATCCATATAAATATTACTTGTCTCTTATATCTAAATTTATCTCAATATTCTAAAATCTGCTCCCGAAATCTCGGGACTAAAATCAAATTATCCTTTATCAGATAATCTCAAAATATCACCAAAAACTCCTCTCGCAGTTACCGCAGAACCTGCACCGGCTCCCTGAATAACAATTGGACGATCTCCGTAAGATTCCGTATAAATTTCGAAGAAAGAATCTGATCCTTTTAATCCTCCTAGCGCCGTATCAGAAGGAACTGAAACTAATTTTACTTCCAGAATTCCTTTGTCGTTTTGCAAATCTCCAGACAATTCACCTATGTATCTTAATACGTGATTTGGCTTTTGATCGGCTTTTATTTTCTCATAAATTGGGTCAAATTCTTTTAGTTTGGTTAAGAAATCAGTAACATTTCCTTCGCGTAAATGCTCCGGAATTAAATTCTGAATTGAGATCTCTTCAAACTCATTTTGTAAATCTAATTCTCTTGCCAAAATCAATAGTTTTCTTCCCACATCATTTCCGCATAAATCCTCACGCGGGTCCGGTTCTGTATATCCGTTATCAATTGCTTCTTTCAGAATTTCGCTAAACGGAACATCTTTTGAAGAGAAATTGTTGAATAAATAACTCAATGTTCCAGAGAAAACTCCTTTTATTTTTGTGATATTTTCACCTGAAAGGTGCAATAATTTAATTGTATCGATTAATGGTAATCCTGCGCCAACATTGGTTTCGTACAAATAATTCTTTTGATTATCTGCCAAAGCTTTTCTCAATTCTTTATAAAAACCATACGTCAAAGTATTCGCCACTTTATTAGATGAAATCAAGTCGAAACTGCTTTCTACAAGCGGAATATAATTTTCTACGAATGATGCACTTGCCGTATTATCAATCGCAATTAAATTCTCTAAATGATACTCATTTGCATAAGCGATAATGTCTTTGATCGTATACGCTTCACCTTTACTGGCAATATCATTTTTCCAGTTTGAAGTTACGCCATTTTTATTTAAAAGCAATTTTTTAGAATTCGCAATTGCAAAAACATTCAGTTTAACATCTTTACGTTTTTCGATCGCCGCAGCCGATTCTAAAATTTGGTTAATTAAAGTTCCGCCAACTAATCCGTGACCGAAAATTGCAATGTTGATTTTTTTAGAAACTCCAAAAATCTCACCGTGAATTACGTTTAAAGCTTTGTTCAATTCTTCTTTTTTAACAACCAAACTCACGTTTTTGCCCGTAACTGTGTTGTTAAATAATATTGGAACAATTTTATTTTTAATTAAAGCTGTGTATGGTTTATGAAAAGTACTTAAATCCTGACCAATGATAGAAATAACCGAAACATTATCAGTCACTGTAATTTGATTTACATCTTTAGAATAAAAGTCGTTTTCAAACTCTTTTTCCAACTCAACCATTGCCAATGTTGCTTTTTCAGTCGCCACAACAAGTCCGATTCCTCTTTCAGAAGAACCTTGCGAAATAATACTTACGCTGATATTATGATCGCCCATTACTTTAAAAATTCGGGCATCGACACCTGATTTTCCTAGTAATCCTCGTCCTTCAAGATTTACCAAAGAAACATTCTCTAAAACAGAAAGTGTTTTAATTCCTTCTTTAGCTGAATCTGAGGTAATTAAAGTACCACGATTTTCATGATTGAATGTATTTAAAATACGAAGCGGAATATTTTTTTCTAACAACGGAATTATCGTTTTGGCATGCAAAATAGTTGCTCCAAAATTGGCTAATTCATTTGCTTCGTTAAACGATAAATATTCGATTTTCTTCGCATCGGCAACTAAATCAGGATTTGCTGTGTAAATTCCGTCAACGTGTGTGAAATTTTGAAGTTCTTCGGCATCTAAATAATTAGCAATTAATGATGCTGTATAATTACTTCCGTTTCTTCCTAAAGTCGTTGTGTCGTTGTTATTGTTTGAACCAATGAAACCTGTAACGATATTTACCGTTTCGCCATTATGTAATTTAAAATAATTGATAACGTTTTTCTTAGAAAGTTGTTCCAATGGCTGCGCGTCACCAAATTTAGAATCGGTTTTTAGCAACTCTCTTGTATCAACAAAATTGGCAGGAATCCCTTTTTCGATTAAAATCGAAGTCAACAATTTAGCCGAAAGCAATTCTCCTTTTGATAAAATCTGATCTTTGATTTTATTACTGTAATCGCCAATCAAACTTACACCTTCAAAAAGTTTATCTAAAATATTAAACTCCTCTGACAAATCAACTTGCGGATAATCTGATGTCTGATATGCTTTAAAGCTTTCTAATAAAGGTTTGTAATTTCCGTTTTTAGCGGCAATTCTTAAAATATCTTCTAATTCATCTGTTGCGTTTCCGCGTGCCGAAACAACAACGGCAATTTTTTCTCCCTGATTTACTTTATCAGAAATGATTGAAACTACTTTGCTAAGTCCTTCTCCGTTTGATAACGATTTACCTCCAAATTTTAATATTTTCATTTTATTTTTCTATTGTTTCTGCCTTAAAAATATCGGCAAGTAAATGATCTAATTGTTTGTACTCGATTAAAAAAGCGTCATGTCCGTGAACAGAATCTATTTCGCTGTAAAAAACATTGTCTTTAAACTTTTTTAATTCATGAAAAGTTTCCCGATTTTCTTTTGGCGTAAAAAACAAATCTGAATTGATTCCGATAATATGAATCGCCGCATTTGTTTTGGACATTAAAGTTTCAAAATCTTCACTATTTCTGGTAATATCTATGGTTTTAAGCAATTGGTTCATCAATTTATATGATGACAATTGGTATCTCTTTTGTAGTTTTTCGCCGTGATGTGCCAACCAGCTTTCTATATTAAAAATAGAGAGATTGGTATTTATTGTACGTTGAAATTTTTCTTTGAATGATTCAGGTGATCTGTAACACAACATTGCATGAATTCTGGCGTCTTCAATAGGTCTTGAAGAATTGTTCAGGATTTGCTCTTGCAAGTAGCAATTAGCAATCATCCAATCGGTAGATTTCCAATCTGTTGCAATGGGAATTAAGTTTTGCGTGATGTTTGGTTTCAATGCAAGAATTTCCCAGGCGATTCCTCCACCAACAGAACCTCCAATAATGGTGTGCAGCTGACTAATATTTAAAGCTTCTAAACCTTTTATAAAAATTCGCGCAACATCTCTTGTGGTAAAATCCAGATAATTTTCAATTATAAATGAATCATTACCATTTCCCGGAACATCAAATGCCAGAATAGTGTATTTGTTGGTATCTATTGTTTTTTCTTCGCCTATTAAATCATTCCACCAACCATTCTCTCCGGTTACCTCAGCATTTCCTGTCAATGCATGATTGACCAAAACAATAGGCGCGCTGTGCAATGGCAAACCAGAAATTGTAAAATTTAATGGTAATGACAGGTATGACGCACCACTTTCGGTGATGAAATCTTGAACTATAATGGGACTTGGTATATTTTCCAATTTCAAATCTTTTTATTAATTGATTTGTATGTGGAAATATTAGAAAGAAAGTACTAGAGTGAAACTAGAAAATTCTTGTTGTTATCTTTCCACGTTTGGGCGTGGTAGAATGCAGCACCTTCTTCGATTTAACGAAGGGTTGCTAAGGATTCATCGGGTCTAATCCCTCGTCCTTTCTTTATAACATTTCAATACGTTTTTGAACTTAAAGGTGCAAATTAACTACTAATTTCTTAAACAAACAAATTTTATCGAAACTGATTGCTCATTTTCTTAAACATAATTCAACCAAAAACTATTATACGCAAAAAATTACCGAACAATTTGCCCAGTAAGATTAAGCAGGTTTCCCTTATTTTATAGCACTCTTCGATTTAGATAAAAAGTGTTTCATTTTCTTTTGAATACATCAAAAACAATAATGAGTTTGGCTCTTTTTTCTCCGTTGCTTTATCCGTTTCTGTGATTCCAAATCTCGGATGTACCAATTCATTTTTTATTGGAGGCGGCGGATTATTTCTTTTAGCTCTCAAGTTTTTCAATGTTGAAAAAGTTTTTGTTAAGTAGTTTATTGTGCTCATAATATTTAAGTTTATGTTTGTTTCTATTTTATAATCTTTACTATTTCTTTAATTCTTCGTTATCGTAACCAATTGGAATAAAAAAACCCTTTTGGGTTTTTAATACCAAAAGGGTTTAAGTTTTTTACAACTTATATATACTTTTAGTATCAACAGACGCATACACAAATACGTGCGACGTTAAACATCTTGTTCATCTGTAGGGATTTATTCATCTGTGACTTACTTGCTATTTTAAAAAATTCTTGCATTTGTTTAATTTTATAAGCTTTTCGAAACTATTGAAATACTTTTCACTTATTCTTCGACTAAGAATCAATAAGAATTAAAGTTTTTTCAACTTTTGCCCCGATCAACATAACTATTATTTAGAATACTAAATTTATTTTTTATTGGTGATTTTGAGGTATTACAAATGTGCGAATATTTTTTCAATTACACAAGTGAGGATCAACAAATTAATCTTAAAAAACGTTAAAAATTATCAATTTAACGTTAAAAAACATCTTACAAAATTTATTTTTGTTAAAACGAACGTTAAAACTTACAAAAAACACATTACAAACTTTCCTGTTTCACTATATCAAAGAACAACTAACCTACTATTAAAAACCACTTACAACCAAACTGCTTCTCTGTTTTTAATTTTTTCAGCAACTTTCAAAATGTCAGTAATTACTCCTCTTGAAATAGCTTCCCTGCATGCTGATGCACTTTGAATTACTATTGGAACATCTGCATAAGATTGGGTGTAAATTTCAAAAATGGTGTCAGATCCCTTTAATTGACCAATGGCAGACGAAACTGGTTCCGAAACTAATTTGACTTCTAATGTATTTTTCTCCACATCAAATTCACCTACATATCTCAGGACATGATTATCTGCTTGTGTGATTTTTGCGATTTTAAATGATTTATCGACTGCTTCTTTATTAAGGATACCATTTTGTTCTAAATGTTCGTCGCTAATAAGAGAATTGATTTTTATATCCGAAAGCTCAAAATCCTTACCAATTTCTCTCGTCAAAATCAGTAGTTTTCTGGCTGTATCATTTCCGGATAAATCTTCTTTAAAAGTCGAACGCATCAATCCAAGTAAACTGGCATCCTTTAAAAGAGAGGAAAAAGAAGTTTCTTCTGTAGCAAATCTATTAAAGACATAACTAAGATTATCTGAAAAGACACCTCGAATCTTTGTGATTTTTTCGCCCGAATAATACAAATCTCTTAAAGTCTGTAAAACCGGAAATCCTGTATCAACTGACGTTTCATACAAAAACTCTTTATCATACTTTTTAAGATTCACCCTAATCTCTTTATACAGGTCAATTGGCAATGTATTGGCTTTTTTATTTACCGCTACAATATTAAATCCGTTTTCGATCAGCGTATTATAATGATGAATAAGTTCGTCACTTGCAGTTGCATCTACAGCAATTAGATTCTCAAATTCATTTTCTTTGGCAAATGCAATAATATCCTGCACTTTAAAAGGAACTGCCAATTCCAGAAAATTGGTTTCCCAGGCATATCCAACGCCTTCTTTCTCGAAAAAAGCTACTGTTGAATTTGTTATAATCGGAAAATGAAAATCGACATTTTTACTTTCGAGAAAAAACTCCTGACTTTCGATAATTTGATTAATCAAAGTACTTCCGATATTTCCAATTCCAAAAAGGATGATATTTATTTTAAGCTTTGACATAATTTTTAATTTATTGGGGTTAATTAAACCATATAAATGATATAAGTTCATTTAATATTATCAACGTATATAATTTAGGTACATTAATTACTGTACCTATATATTAGACGCACTGCTGTGCGTCTCTACGGTGCGTCTCTACTAAAATGAACTTATATAACTTATATGGTGAAAAAACTTTTATATAGATTTACTTTTTATAAAAAATCACCTCTAGTAGAACTCACGCTACTAAAGGCAATTTTTCAAACAAAAAACAAAAAAACCTAATTTTTATTAATGCTGTATTGCGATTGGGTAATGCTCTCAAAAACGGTTTGCAAATCAGCTATTAAATCTTCGATATCTTCAATTCCAACAGAAAGTCGGATTAAATCTTTTGAAACTCCTGTTTCTAATTGGTCCGCATCAGACAATTGTTGGTGCGTTGTACTTGCCGGATGAATGATTAATGATTTTGTATCACCAATATTTGCCAATAGTGAGAATAGTTTTGTTTCATCAACAACTTTTTTGGCTGCTTCAAAACCGCCTTTTAATCCAAAAGTGATTACTCCGCTCTGTCCTTTTGGCAAATATTCTTGCGCTAAATCATAATATTTATTGGTTTTTAAACCCGGATAATTTACCCAAACTACCTCATCTTGTTTTTCTAACCAAGAGGCTAAAGCCAAAGCATTTTCGCTGTGTTTCTTAATTCGGATTGGTAATGTTTCTAATCCCTGAATAATTTGAAAAGCATTAAATGGACTCAAAGCTGCTCCAAAATCACGTAATCCTTCAATTCTTGCTTTTGCAATAAAAGCTGCATTTCCTAAAGCTTCGTGATACACTAATCCGTGATATCCTGCTGAAGGTTCTGTAAATTCAGGAAATTTTCCGTTAGACCAGTCAAAAGTTCCGGCATCAATAATTGCGCCTCCTAATGAAGTTCCGTTTCCTGATATATATTTAGTCAAGGAATGAATCACAATATTTGCACCGTATTCAATTGGATTTAATAAATAAGGTGTCGCTACAGTATTGTCTACAATAAATGGCACTTTAAAGTTTTTGGCTTCCGCCGAAATTCCTTTCAAGTCCAATACATCCAATTTTGGATTTCCTAAAGATTCTACAAAAAAGGCTCTTGTATTTTCTTTAGCTGCTTTAGTGAAATTTTCCGGTTTAGACGGATCTACAAAAGTGGTTGTAATTCCTAAACGCGGCAAAGTAACATTTAGCAAATTATAAGTTCCTCCGTACAAACTATTTGAAGCTACGATGTGATCGCCTGCTTTAAGCAAAGTCAATAAAGCTGTCGAAATTGCTGATGCTCCTGATGCTGTAACTACAGCTCCAATTCCGCCTTCAAGCGCTGCAAGTCGTTGTTCTAAAACATCGTTTGTTGGATTGTTTAATCGAGTGTAAATAAATCCGGCTTCGGCCAGGCCAAATAAATTGGCAGCGTGATCTGAATTATTAAAAACGTACGATGACGTCTGGTAAATTGGCACTGCTCTTGTTCCTGCATTTTTAGTAACATCGTGTCCTGCGTGTAGTGCGTTTGTTGCAAATTTTTGTGTGCTCATGTTTCTTAGTTTTTAGGTATTGTTAATACTATTATATATTGTTATTGAAATTGATATTTATTGTATAAAAAAATCTTCCCCTGCTTCTTCAAGATTATACATTAGAAGCAATAATGATTTTTGACTTTTTAGATCCTGCTCTACATTTAGTCTTATAACTTCTCTTGTTATCTCTTCAGGTTTATTATTGTTTTTTTGAGAATCGTTTCTCAATAAATACTCCATTGCTATTGAATTTAGTGTTTTCATAATTTTAAATTTAAAAGTGTTGAAATAAAAAAAAGCCCTTTCGGATGGCTACCAAAAGGGCTTATAGTTCTAACTATAACAAAGATTCACTCTTTCACTTTTGGCAATAACGAATTGGGATGCACATTTGCATCATCTCACAACATATCATCATATTATTCGCTATTGTTTTCATTTTATTTAAAATTAATTCTTTTTTTTTTAATTCGACTAATTCGATAGAGTAAATATATTAACTATTTATTTAACTACCAAAACAAAAAATAACATTTAACATTAAAAATTTTCGAAGCCCTGTAAATACTGGTATTTCTATTTAAAAATTGGCCACGGGTTGTACGGATTGAGCGGATATCCACAGATTCTTTTTATTTTCCACTATCTACTTAAAAATTTAGTCACAGATTAAAAGGATTAAAATGATTAAAAAAATCTGTGTACATCCGCTCAATCCGTTTAATCTGTGGCCAATTTTATGTTTTTAGAATTTAAAACTTAGTCTTGCAAAACCAAATCTTCCGTTTAATCCAAATTGTGATACTGCTCTTGAATAAGCAAACTGATTAGCATTGCTTAAATCTGTACTTGGTGCAGGAGACAATGTTGGAGTTGTGTTTGTAAATGCCGGAGTTGCAGGATTATTTCTATCCGGATAAACATCTCCTATATTATTAAATCCAAGTGTGAATCTGAATTTCTCGTTGATTTGATATCCAAAAGATAAATCAGTAACTATTTTTGAACTGTATTCCGGATGTTCGTAAACAGAAGCTGATCCGTCTAAATTTACATCTGTTGCTCCGGGATCAGTAACTTTTCCAAAATAACTGTTTCTTAAATAAATATCCAGTTTCTTGATACTGAATGTCGTCATTAAATTCGCTTTCAATTTCGGAATTGCTTCTTCTAAATAAATTCGGCTTGATTCCGGGAAAAACGAATATTTATAAGGTTCTCCACCTGCATCAATAATAGATTGCGGAACATTTAAATCTCCTACTCTTTTTGTTTCATTATAACTTAAAGCAAGATCATTTCTAATTACAAAATCCGGAATAACATTATATTTCTGAGAAATCACGACATCAATACCTTTAGTTTCAGAGTTGATTCCGTTAGTCCAGAACGAAGCTCTTTCAACACCTTTTAAATCAAATGCTTGTTGAAACAAGGTCAATGCATCTTTTTGCGCTTGTGATGTTGCAGCATTTATTTGCGCATCTGTTGGTCTTGCATATTGCCCTGTCAAAACAACTCTGTCATCGATTCTTGTAAAATAGGCATCTGTTGCAATTGTAATGTTTGCATCAGGAATTTTGAATGTAAATCCTGTACTGATACTTTTAGATTTTTCAGGTTTCAGGTTTTCAACTCCAATACTTTTTGCTGCCTGCGAATCATTTGTAAAATATCCTACCTGATAAGGAGAACCGTTTATGAATTGTGTCGAACTGCTTTCAAAATATTTTTGTTGTAATGATGGCGCTCTAAAACCAGTTTGCCCTGAAATTCTCCAATTGATATTGTCTGTCAATTTTAAAAGAGATGCTAATTTGAAGGTAACTGTACTTCCAAAATCAGAATAATTCTCATAACGCGCTGCTCCGTTTAAAAGCCAGTTTTCTGTCGCATTCAATTCTAAATCAATATAAGCAGCCCCACTTTTTCTGTCTTTTTCTTTAGCATCCGAAGGTTGGAAACCTGAGAAACCTTGTGCTCCGGCTCCACGTTTATTTCCAAAAAAGTCTGTAACGATTAATGGTGAATTACTTGGCAAAATTCCCGAAACCAAATTTCCGTTTATATCATACAATCCGTAAGAAGCTTCTTCTCCAGCTTTAATCTGATAGTTTTCATATCTGAACTCTCCACCAAAAGCAACGTTCAATCCTTTTAATACATCGTACTTTTTACTGAAATCTAAATTGGTTGTGCTTTGCAAAAACGAAACTTTACCAGCATCAAAACTTGAAGCAGAATTAGTTCCTAAAGTAGCATTAATAGTATTGTTTGCATCATATTTAAAAGAGTTTGTTCCGAGGTTGGTGCTAATGTCAGTATCAAAACCAAATAATTGAGTTGTAAGTCCTACTGCTGATGAAGCATCTAAAATATCAGATTCTATCTGCGGTAAAAATCCGTTTTGGTACACTTGCGTGAAAGTTCCTGAACCATTTGGCAATCTGTTAAAGGCATAAGATTTTCCATTTCTATAAGAAACTCCTCCAAAAGAATACAATGAAGTAGTTTCAGTCAACGGATATTTTGCATTATAATACACTTGTCCTGAAGCCAATTCTGACTGACCAACACTCATATTATAGTCACTTCTTTCCTGACCTCTGTAAGCAAGTTCATTATTGGTTGCATCAAAGCCTAAAGCTGCTTGCATTTGAGTTAGAGTCGTAGCCGAAGAAATTGCGTTTTGTTGTGTCGGTGTAAAATAACTTACTTGTGGTGCATATTGCTTCAACGAACTAAGAATTTGCGCTGAGTTTGGAGTATTATTAATATTACTAAACAAAGAGTTTATATAAACACCATCCTGAGCAGCTCTGTTTTCGACAGCATTATAAGCGTTAAAAATTGCATTGCTTCTAATTCCAGCTCTGCTCGTTGCTTGTCTGCTTACAGCACTGGCAGTAACATTCAGGAAACTTCCTGCTTTACCCAAAGAAGTTCCGTAATTCAAGTCTACTTGTAGATTCTGACCATCGGCTCCGCCTTTAAAATTATTAGATCCCGAAGATAAATTAGTACCGTATTGAATTCCTCCTGAAATAAAATTGGCATTCTTTTTTAATACAATATTGATAACTCCCGCAATTGCATCTGAACCGTATTGTGCAGCAGCTCCATCACGCAAAACTTCGATTCTTTCTATAGCAAATGACGGAATCGCGTTTAAATCTGTTCCAACAGATCCTCTTCCCGGAGAACCATTGATATTTACCAGCGCACTTGTATGTCTGCGTTTACCATTTACCAAAATCAAAACCTGATCCGGTCCTAAACCTCTCAATTGTGCCGGATCTACGTGATCTGTAGCATCGGCGGTAGAAGTTGCATTACTGGTAAACGATGGCGCAACATAATTTAAAATTTGAGTTACACTCGTTTGTGGCGAGCCTTTTGTTATTTCAGAGATATTAAAAACATCAACCGGAACCGGAACATCTGTTTTTACTCTGTTTTTACTTCTTGACCCCACTATTGTCACTTCTGACAATTCATTATTCTTTAAGCTGTCCTGTTCTTTTTTATTTTCTTGTGCATAAACGCCTGAAAATGTTAAAAGACCTAAAGCTATTACTAGATTTTTTTTCATTACTTCTATTTGGTATTTATTATTATTTTGGGTTAAAAATGATTTGCAATTTTGTCTCTTTTTGAAATAAAAAAACCCCTGCGATTTGGCAGAGGTTCTATATATATTTTTTCGAAAAAAAACTACAATAGTATCTCTGCGGAAAGCTCCGGCATCTTACAAGACATATTGCACATTGTTAATTTCATTTTTTGGATTATTTTGATGGGGCAAATTTGCGAACTATTTTTTAATCGACCAAATAAAAACAGAAATAATTTCTATTACCCTATCAAAATAGTATGATATGTTAAATTTATACTTATAAAATCAAAAAAATCAAAAGTTTAATTTGCAAATCAAAATGGTTTTATACCTTTGCACCCTAATACAGAGGAAAAATTTGAACTGATTGCAACCTCTTCATAATGAAATGGTTCGTTATGGATACTGAAAGATTGATTTCGGTAGTAAAAAATGCTAAAGCAGGAACTCTCCTTTAGCCCTTTTTAAGCAATTTTTTTCCTCACTTAATTTTAATTTAATAAATTATTATGGCTTATTTATTTACGTCAGAATCTGTTAGTGAAGGGCATCCAGACAAAGTTGCAGATCAAATTTCGGATGCATTAATTGATAACTTTTTGGCATTTGACGCTGACTCAAAAGTAGCTTGTGAGACTCTGGTTACAACAGGTCAGGTAATTTTAGCAGGTGAAGTAAAATCGAATACCTATCTTGATGTGCAGCAAATTGCTCGCGATGTAATCCGTAAAATTGGATATACAAAAAGCGAATACATGTTTGAAGCAAATTCTTGTGGAATTCTTTCGGCAATTCACGAACAATCTGCTGATATTAATCAAGGTGTTGACAGAGCTAAGCCAGAAGAGCAAGGTGCTGGAGACCAAGGAATGATGTTTGGTTACGCAACTAACGAAACTGAAAACTACATGCCATTAGCACTTGATTTATCTCATAAATTATTACAAGAGTTAGCAATTTTAAGACGTGAAAACAAAGAAATCACTTATTTGCGTCCAGATGCTAAATCTCAGGTAACTTTAGAATATAGCGACGATAACAAACCAACTCGTATTGATGCAATTGTAATCTCGACTCAACACGATGATTTTGACGAAGAAGCTACAATGTTGGCTAAAATCAAAAAAGATATTATCGAAATTTTGATTCCAAGAATCATTGCAAAAAATCCAACTCACGCGCATTTATTCAATGATAAAATCAACTACCATATTAACCCAACAGGAAAATTCGTTATTGGAGGACCTCACGGAGATACTGGTTTAACAGGAAGAAAAATTATTGTTGATACTTACGGTGGAAAAGGTGCTCACGGTGGTGGTGCATTCTCTGGAAAAGATCCAAGTAAAGTAGACAGAAGTGCTGCTTATGCAACTCGTCATATCGCTAAAAACTTAGTTGCTGCAGGTGTTGCTGACGAAATCTTAGTACAGGTTTCTTATGCAATTGGAGTTGCTGAGCCAATGGGTATTTTTATTGATACTTACGGAACTTCTAAAGTAAACTTAACTAACGGTGAAATCGCTAAAAAAGTAGAAGCTATCTTTGATATGCGTCCTTATTTTATCGAGCAACGTTTAAAATTAAGAAACCCAATTTATAGCGAAACTGCTGCTTACGGACACATGGGACGTAAACCAGAAGTAGTAACTAAAACTTTTTCTGCTCCAGGAGGAAATGTAAAAACAGTTACTGTTGAGTTATTTACTTGGGAGAAACTTGATTTCGTTGACAAAGTAAAAGCTGAATTTGGATTGTAATCCAATCCTTAAATTATATAAAAAATGGCTGTCTAAATTTAGACAGCCATTTTTGTTTATAAACCCGACAGGTTTTTAAAACCTGTCGGGTTTGCCATTTCTTAATAAGTTCCGTTTTGCATTTTAGCTAACGTTTCTTTAATTTCTGTTGCTGCTTCTTCTTCAACTTCGTCTGTTAAATATTTAACTGCTAATGTTTGTGTTTCGATTGCTTTCTGTTTTTGATCGTCTTTGTAATACAACTGCGCCAAAGTGTCTAAGTAGTACGGATTATTTTTAGTCACAACCAAACTATACTCTGACCAATTAATTGCAGATTTTAAAAAATTAGAGTTCTGTGGTTTTAAAACTACTGCCCACGCCACAGAATTCGATAAATTTGAATGATAGTCTTTAAAAGACTTCCATCCATCATATTGATATTCAGAATTAGTCTCTAAAGCTGAATACATTACATCTAATTGTTCAATTACACCTGCTTTACCTGGTGTCAAATAAGTATTAAAATAAGAACTGAACTCTTTTAAATAAGTAGTATTAGAACCGTCTTTATCCTCGGCTTCAGCTAAATAAGTAAAGTAATTTTGATAACAATCATAATTTGCCTTACCGGCAGCAATTAACTTTTTATAAACTGAAATTACCTTACTCTGATTCTCATCAACTACACCTTTCTCTTCGGCAACATATTTATTCTGTTGTAATGCTGTTGTTATTTCAGTATTCAAACTTCCAATTGAATGTGTCTCTCCTTCTATATTATTAAACGCTACTACCTCAGCATTGATAGCATCATACTGCTTTATTAAATAATCTATAGCAAGAAAATCAGTGTCATTCAAAACTCTGTCTTCTTTAAAAAACTGCTTAGAAAACCCTTGATTTTTAATCTCTTTCAAAATGGTTTCTACCAAATACATATTTGGTTTTGTATCTTTTTGATGTGTTTCAATTAGTTTTTTCCAGGTTTGATCAACTACTTTTTTATCTAAATCAACTTTCACCAACTTAAAGTCAGATGAATCAGCTTCAGTTGTTTCATACTCGTAAGGAACTTCGAGAATTGCTACTTTATTAAATGCTGAAATCAAATTAGCATCTGTTGCTTTCTTATTTTTTATTGTTCTGTCAAAAGCAACCAAACCTTCTGCACGTTGCAGCTTTTTATAAAGACCATCATAATAATTAAACTGATATTGTCTTTCTTTCAATTTAGATTTTACAGTAGCTAAAACATCTCCATTAGTATTCAAAACAGCAACACATGGAGTATCTGTAATTTTATTCGTTTTTAACCATTTTTTATCATCGGCTGTAGTCAGATAATAATTGAACAAATCATATTGCGGATCATATTTATCATACATATTATATCCAACTTGCGTTTCCTGATCTTTAATAAAAGCATCAAAGTCAGCTTTCGCCGAAGGATTTTTTCCATCAACAGCAACTACCAAAAATTTACTTTTAGAGACTTTAGTACTGTTTATAGCTTCTTTTAAATTACCTTCTACTTTAAATTTAAAATCAATTTTAACAGGAGCCGCTGTCTCAGCATAAGCGCTATCAACAGCTACTTCTGCACTAAAATCATCCTTTACCAGAGCCTCTTTTCCCGGATATGTCCAGTTTGAAACTGTTTTATTTTCAAGAGGGATTACTTTTGAAGTTTTATCAGGCTGAGCATCTTTTTCATTTACAAATGCTATCGGATTCTTTCCTGTCTGCTCAGAAATCATCAGTTCATTTGTCTCTTTATTTAAAAAACCTGAAATGTTTATATCTCCCAAAACATCCAAATCGTATTTAATTGTTGCTTCTGAGACCTCTTTTGGCAAAGCATATTTTGAGAGTTTACTTTCGCCTTGATAATCTTCATAAACCAAATACAAATAATCGGTTTTGTCTATTTCAAATTCTAAATCATTCTTTAACCAATCAGGATCTACTTTGGTTCTTATGTCTGTAATTTTTTGATATTGAACTGGCTCCGTTCCGTTTTGTGTACCAATATAAAAGGAATAATAAGAAGGGTCTAAAAACTTAATTTTAATCTTTTTTGCATTTTTATCATTCTTAAAGGCTACATCAAAATCAGCTCCGGATTTCACAGTCTGAGAAAACAATAAAGAGTCTCCTTTGATTTTATAATCACCTGAATAAAAAACCAACTCATATTTATTATCGTCTAATAAATTTAATTTGATTTTCTGTCCTTTGTTTGTCGACAAATAAGATCCTTTCTCTATAGTTTTTGTTTGAGAAAAAGAAGCAGATATTAAACAAAAAAACATTGAGAAACTCCATATAAAATTGCGCATGCCTAAGATTTTAATTTGTTAGTAGTACACGCAAAGATATTTGATTCTTACCAAAATCAAGCATCAAAACCTAACATTTTGTACTCAAAATACTATAAATTACATTTCATCGAAAAGATGATATAGCGAGGTTGAACTGTGTATTGAGAAACTCGTGTAGAAAACTGCGAAAAGCTGTCATCATTGAGATAAGTCGTATTTAAAAGATTTGTAGCCGAAACTTTGTACTCCCATTTACTATCCTTTTTTTGATAAACTAAACTTGCACTTAAGAAATCATACTCGTTATCGACCGTTTTATCAGAATTATAATAATGATAAAATTCATACTCTGAAACAAACGAAAAACTACCCAGAAAATAGTAATCTAATCTCGCAAAAGGCTTGTCTGTATAGTATGTTGAACCACTATATTGGTTGATCAAAGCATTGTAACCAAACTCTATATTGGGAAAATTTTTGTAGTTTGTTGAAGCTTTTATGGTATAACTTTGACTAAAACTTTCTGTAGTTGTCAATACATTGTTTTGAATGTTGTTGAATTTTGACCAATTGAAAGTTGCATTGGCCGAAGCTTTATAATTCTTCAAAAAAGAACGTCCGTAATTTCCCATTCCTGTAAAAGTTTCATCTGCTAAATTTGAATTATATGGTGTTGACGATTGATTAATACCATCAAAATCTGCTTTTGTTTTAATTGCATCTACCTTTTTAGTGTATGTTGCATTAGCAAAAATGTTCTCAAAATTGAACATGTTATATTTAAAATAACGCAATGAATGCACTTGCGAGGTTGCATTCTCCAAGAAACGATTTCCTCTAAACAAACTACTATAATCAGACAAAACATAACCCGAAGCCAATTGATTGACATCTGTAAAATCATTAGACAAGGAAAAGTTATAGGTCAATGTTTCTGATTTTTTGATTTGATACAAAGCAAAAAAATCAGGCAATACTTTCATGAAATTCTGCGAATAATCTTTACCTGATTGCGTGTTTTTCATCGTGTACGAATGCACGCTAACACCAGGTGTCAGAGTAAATTTTCCGGACAAAATTTTATAATGAAATCCTAAAAAAGTATCATTGAAGTTGTATTTTACCTGATTGTTATTTTCAGGATTATTCAGATCATTTCTGTCTCCATTATCCAACATTTGAAAAATATGAGAATTAAAATCCTGATACGAATAGGTATTTCCTAAAGTGATATTGATATTACTTTTTGGCGTTACCATATAATAGTAATCCAGTTTAGCATCTAGTTTATTGGTTTTTACAAAGCGATCCTGATTGAGGTCATTTCTATTTTGCCCTGATACATATCCTGATAAATCAAAAGGCTGTGTTCTTAAATTGGCATTATAAAACGGATTTTCATCCTGATACAAATGCTGCATTTCAAAAGCAAAAATATTCTTATCGCTTTGTGTGTAATACAAACTCAAATTTTGATTTATAGATGTTGGATCTTGCTTTTTACCCGTCATTATGGTTTCTACAGTTGAAGCATTATTCACGACAGATTCTCTCAATAAATCAGTGTCTTCGTTTTGTTTCGATAATTTAGTTAAGATATCATAATCAAACTGAAATTTATCATTTGGTTTATATGTTGAACTCAATTTAAAAAGCCCGAGATTATTCTTCTGATGTGTCAATTCATCTCTTTTTTGTTGATCTCCCGAATCTAAAATGGTGGTTTGTGATTTAGTTTCCAAGTCTGTTTTTGAAGTCGAAAGAATCCCAAAACCACTAATATTCCATACTTTTGTTACGGAATAAGAAAAGTTTGTTGCTCCAAATTTTGTTTCAATTTCTTTAGCACGATTATTTCTCAAAATCGAAATCCCTAAATCATTTGAGGAAACATTAAAATTACTTCCACCCTTTTTCATCATATTTTTAAATCCGCCTGTGAACTTAAAATAATCTTGCGCAGTTAAAGGCAATTCTCCAATATTATTAAAATTGGTAATTAAATTAATACTGTATTTTGGACTATAATAAAACAATTTCGGGTTAATAATATAGCGACTATCCAGTTCTCCCACGCCAATTCCGGCAGTCACATCTCCAAACCAAAAATTCTTTTTCCCTTCTTTCAGTTTAATATTCATCGCCACATTATCCTGATCATTTTCCAAACCTTTTAATGCTCCAACTTCATTATAATTTCTTAAAACCTGAACTTTATCTATGGCATCTGCAGGAATATTTTTAACGCCCAGTTTGGCATCTCCGTCAAAAAAATCTTTGCCTTCTACCATTAATTTGCTGACTTTTTTCCCTTCAACTTCAATTTCTCCATCGGCATTTACTTCAACTCCGGGTAATTTTTTCAAGACATCTTCCAGTTTTTTTTCTGTACCGGATTTAAACGAATCTGCGTTGTAGACAATTGTATCACCTTGTATCGAAACTGGCATTTCCCGAACGATCTCTACACCTTCTAATTCAATTCCGGTATCATCCATGACAATATTCTGGGCAATATTTTCTGACTTGGTTGAAATGGCAATTTCTTTAGATTTCATCCCCAGATAACTTACTTTAATTGTATAAGAAGTATTTGGCTTTAAGGTTAGCTGAAACTTTCCTTTATCATTTGTAATTCCATAAGAGTCCATTGCTTTTGTAGCACTATTTACAGCCATAATATTGGCCATTTCCAAAGGTTTTTTTTGTTCGTCCTGAATAAAACCATCAAAACGTACACTTTGGGCAAAGGATATCGAGGTCATTAATAAAATGACAAAAAGAAGTATATTTTTCATTGAAAAAATCTAAAGATGATGTGCTAAAAATTATCGTCTGATCATTATCGGACCTCCTCCGGGACCTCCTTCACGTCCGCGGTTCATTTCCTTAAACTCTTCCATTTTTTTGATTACGGTTTCATCATACTCTTTTTGAGAAATCACTTTCCCTTTTTTAGAAGGCTTTATTTCGACTTTATCTTTAGCATTCAAAACAATTTTAGAACATAAAATAGTTGTTTTCCCATCATTAATTTCTAAAATTAAACCAGGCAGACCCCAATAATTTTCAGGACCCTGATTCACCGGAATTTCTGGCGAATACCAAGCAGTTACGGTAATTTCTTTAGGCATTTCAAAATTATCTTCGAAGTTTGTTTTGGTTTCACCAGAAGCTTTTTTATCGTCGTTATTTTTAGGTCTGAAATTTCTAAAATCAGTTTTACTGGCTTCCTTTATTGCCGTTGCTTTATAACAGGTGTAACCTCCTATTTGCTTGGTTTCCTGCTCTAATTTCCAATTTAGTTTTGGCAAAGAATCTACAACCAAAAACTCTTTTCCCATAAATTCCTTATCAACCGTGTACAATTTATTTTTTACATCTTTATAAAAAGTTCCGCCGCCGCCCATAAAAGAGTTCAGCATGATTCGCATTCCGCCACCTTGTTGTCCCGGACTTTCTAATTTTTCTTCTTCTTTATAAATAGAGGCTGATTTATCAAAATTCAGAATAAAGGTTTTTTCGAGCATTTTTTTCATTCGCTCTTCCATATTCTTTTGCATTTCTGGCGTAATATCCCGATTTCCCTGCATTCCTTCAAACTTAGGCGCTTGCGTTTTTGATTCATAAACCGCCATTCCCTGAAAATCTTTTTGAGCTTTCATTTGAGTACATATCAGCATCAAAAACATATAATAGATAACTTTTTTCATTGCGTTTTCTTTAAAATTGAGTAAATCAAAAAGACTTACATTCAAATGTATTATTAATTTTAAAATACTGAAAATTAAATATATCAATACCGAAACGGCATAGACAAAACGGCGCATTTTTTAGACCGTTCCAATTTAAAAAGCAAATTCCACTAAATCTATCTCAATTAAGCAATTCATACTTTAGTTTTTTGTAATTTGGCTTCTCAGAAACCTAGATCTCATGAATAAAGCGGCATTAAAATTTTTATTTCTCCTTTTTATTGCCAGTACTTTTTCTACACTTTCTGCGCAAAACCAAATAATAAATGCAACTTCCTTTTCGCATTTTAAGTTGAGCATTGACGAGTTTTTAGGTTATGATTCTTTTGGATATTCTTATCAAATAAAAAACAATGTATTTAGTAAAATTAAAGGGAAAGAAATTTTCGAATACAAAAATGTTTCATTAGGAAAAATTACCAAAGTCGATTTACAAAATCCTCTTAAGATAGTTTTATTTTACGAAGATTTTAATACTGTGATTTTA
Organism: uncultured Flavobacterium sp.; assembly: GCF_963422545.1. Lineage (NCBI taxonomy): Bacteria > Pseudomonadati > Bacteroidota > Flavobacteriia > Flavobacteriales > Flavobacteriaceae > Flavobacterium > uncultured Flavobacterium sp. The sequence goes on along the minus strand of NZ_OY730251.1, from coordinate 228,822 downwards.
CTCGACAATCAGTTGAATAAAATGACAGAGATTAATTTCTCGTTAAGTAATACCCCAATTGTAGTTTCGGCAATCGGAATGTCGACTCAAAATCAGTTATGGATTTACAATACCTTAAATCAACAAATTGGTCTTTTTGATTATCTAAAAAATGAATACAAAACAGTTTCGACTCCTTTGACAGAACCCATTAAATTTTACCAAACTGATTTTAATACTTTCTATTGGATTGATAAAAAGAACAATTGGTTTTCCTGTGACATTTTTGGAAAAATAACTGCTTTAGGAAAAATACCGGATTTTGACAAAATTGAAATAATCAATCCGCATCAATATATTTTCAGCAAGGCTAATTTGTTGTATTTTAATAATATTAGCAAATCAAATCAAGATGCAATTTCTGAAATTAAAATTTTAGAAAAATCGTTTGACAAATTCTGCTACAAAGACCAAATTTTATCTATTTTTACATCTACAGATATTACCAATTATAAAATCGTAACACCGTAATGCACATAGCAATAGCAGGAAACATAGGAGCTGGAAAAACAACTTTAACTAAATTATTGGCAAAACACTTTAAATGGGAACCCCACTATGAAGATGTAGTTGATAATCCGTATCTGGACGATTTCTACCATCAAATGGAGCGTTGGTCATTTAATTTACAAATTTATTTCCTGAACAGTCGTTTCCGTCAGGTATTGCAAATTCGTGAAAGCGGAAAAAAAATCATTCAGGACAGAACAATTTATGAAGATGCCTACATCTTTGCTCCCAACTTATATTCAATGGGATTAATGACAAGTCGTGATTTTGAAAACTATACTTCTCTTTTTGAATTGATGGAATCGTTGGTAAAAGCGCCAGATCTATTAATTTATTTAAGAAGTTCTATTCCTAATTTAGTGGGCCAAATTCACAAACGCGGACGTGATTACGAAAACTCTATTTCTATCGATTATTTAAGCCGCTTAAACGAAAGATACGAAGCCTGGGTTCAGACTTATACTAAAGGAAAATTACTGATTATTGATGTAGATAATATTAACTTCGTTGATAATCCTGAAGATTTAGGAAACATCATTAATAGAATTGATGCTGAACTTAACGGATTGTTCTAAAACACGAATTTATACGAAATAAAAAAATGCCTCTAAATAACTTTAGAGGCATTTTTTTATTAGATATTTTCTTACTTTTACAATGATTAAATAAATTTCCCGTTTTGGGAAAAAATAATTACATTTGTCAAACTAATTATGAGAGTAATAGCAAAACGAACCTTGCAACTTTTTTGGGAAAGATTTCCAAATTCAAAACAACAACTACTAGCTTGGTATCAAGTTTTTGATAAAAATGATTTTGCAAACTCAAACGCTATAAAATCTTTTTTTGGTACCGCAGATTTTGTTGGAAACAATAAAGTAATCTTCAACATTTGTGGGAATCATTATCGCTTAATTGTAAAAATTAATTACGACACACAAATTGTGTACATCCTTTTTATTGGTACACATAGTGAATATGACGATTTAAAAGATATTAAAAATTTGTAAAATGAATATAAAGCCAATAAAAACAGAACAAGACTACAGTTTTGCCTTAGAAAGAGTCAATTTTCTTTTTGATGCGAAACCTGATACTATTGAAGGAGATGAGCTAGATATTCTAGTAACACTTATAGAAAAGTATGAACAAATACATTATCCCATTCCAGAACCCGACCCCATTGAAGCTATCAAATTTATGATGGAACAAAATGGACTAACAGATAACGATTTAGCAATTATTTTAAATAGCCGTTCAAGAGTATCTGAATTATTTAACCGCAAAAGAGCCTTAACAATAAAACAAATTAGAGTATTAAATAAAACTCTTCATATTCCTGCTTCAACTTTAATTAAGGAATATGCTTTAAATCAATAAAAAAATGCCTCTAAAATAAACTTTAGAGGCATTTTTGTTTTTGAGAAACTTTGTCAAAGTTTTAAACTTTGACAAAATTATTTTATTCAGCAGCTTCAATTTTAGCTTTTACTTCTTCTTCTGTTCCTTCATAAACTTCTGTAGTTGTTTTACCATTTTCTGTTTTAGTAATAGTTCCGGTCGTTTTTCCGTTTATATTTTTAACCTCGACACGAACAGATTTTTTCTCATATTTACTTGTATCAAAGCAATCCGTTTTTTGATATTTTCCGTTTGCATCGTAATGAGCCAAGCATTTTGCAGTTTCTTCAGCTGTACAGCCTTTTTCTTTGCACATTTTAATGCATTCTTCTTTGGTCATCATCGAAATATCCCCACATTTAGAAACTCCTCCCGCATGCATTTCTGTTTTAGCACAACAAGAAGCTTTTCCAGCCATACCTGAAGCTGAATGCCCATCACCTAAAATAGGCGCAATTACCAATCCGATCAGGCAACTCAATTTAATCAAAATATTCATTGATGGCCCTGAAGTATCCTTAAACGGATCTCCAACTGTATCACCAGTTACGGCAGCTTTGTGCGCATCAGAACCTTTATAGGTCATTTCGCCATTGATCATAACTCCGGCTTCAAAAGATTTTTTAGCATTATCCCAAGCACCTCCGGCATTGTTTTGAAAAACTGCCCAAAGAACACCTGAAACTGTGACTCCAGCCATATATCCGCCTAACATTTCAGCAACTAATTGATTGTTGTCAGCGTAAACTAATTTTCCTAATAATACAATTGCAATTGGGAAACCAATCGTCAAAATTCCAGGCAACATCATTTCGCGCAAAGCAGCTTTTGTCGAAATTTCAACACATTTTCCGTATTCCGGTTTTCCGGTTCCTTCCATAATTCCCGGAATTTCCTTAAACTGACGACGTACTTCGTAAACCATATCCATCGCGGCTTTCCCTACAGAATTCATTGCTAAAGCCGAGAATACTACCGGAATCATTCCTCCAACAAATAACATAGCTAAAACTGGCGCTTTAAAAATATTAATTCCGTCAATTCCTGTAAAAGTTACATAAGCCGCAAATAATGCTAACGAAGTTAAAGCTGCAGATGCAATTGCAAATCCTTTTCCGGTTGCTGCAGTTGTATTACCAACAGAATCTAAAATATCAGTTCTTGTACGAACTTCTTTTGGTAATTCGCTCATTTCAGCAATCCCTCCAGCGTTATCAGAAATTGGTCCAAAAGCATCAATCGCTAATTGCATTGCCGTAGTTGCCATCATTGCCGAGGCTGACAAAGCTACTCCGTAAAATCCTGCCAAAGTATAAGAAATCCAGATTGCTGTTGCAAATAACAATACTGTTGGAAATGTAGAAATCATTCCTGTTGCTAAACCTGCAATAACGTTTGTTCCTGCTCCTGTTGATGATTTTTGTACAATTGCCATAACTGGTTTTGTACCTAATCCTGTGTAATATTCTGTAACTGATGAAATAGCTCCACCCACTACTAATCCAACTAAAGTGGAATAGAAAACACGCATTGATGAGATATCTTTAGATCCTTCACCAAAAAAGCTCATTTGCATTGTTTCTGGCAACAAATATTGCACTAAAAAGAAACAGGCAATTGCAGTTAAAACAATCGAAACCCAGTTTCCTTTATTTAAAGCTTTTTGTACTTGTGCTTCTTTAGCATTTTCATCAGATATCTTTACCAATGTAGTTCCGATAATCGAGAATAAAATTCCGAAACCGGCAATTGACATTGGAAGTAAAATTGGACCAATTCCGCCAAAAGCATCGTGAATATTTCCACCCATATCTTTGATCACATAGTTTCCTAAAACCATTGCAGCCAAAACTGTTGCTACATACGAACCAAATAAATCGGCTCCCATTCCGGCAACGTCACCTACATTATCTCCAACATTATCTGCAATTGTAGCAGGATTACGCGGGTCATCTTCCGGAATTCCGGCTTCGACTTTACCAACTAAATCAGCACCAACATCGGCTGCTTTTGTATAAATCCCACCACCAACTCTCGCAAACAAAGCAATTGATTCTGCACCAAGTGAAAATCCTGCTAAAGTCTCTAAAACCTTAGTCATATCTTCAGATGAAGTCCAAACTCCATTCATGAATACCTGAAAGAAAACAATAAAGAATCCTGTTAAACCTAAAACCGCCAAACCTGCAACACCTAATCCCATTACAGTCCCACCGCCAAAAGAAACCTTTAAGGCTTGCGGCAAACTTGTACGGGCAGCCTGAGTTGTTCTAACATTTGTTTTCGTAGCAATTTTCATCCCCATATTTCCTGCTAAAGCCGAGAAAAATGCTCCAAAAATAAAAGCTACAACTATTAATATATGTGTGGTAGGAACGATAAAAGAAATTATGGATAAAAGTAAACTTGCACCAATTACAAAAAAAGTTAACAAGCGATATTCTGCTTTTAAAAATGCGAGCGCACCTTCATAAATGTGATCTGAAATTTCTTTCATTTTGCCATCGCCTGCATCTTGTTTTAAAACCCAAGTCCTTTTTATTCCCATGAAAAGTAATCCTATAATTGCCATTGCGATTGGCAAGTAAATCATAAATGTATTCATAATATAGTAATGGTTTTGGTTAATAGTCAATAATCTAACTAAAACGAATTTAAACAAAAAAGCAATACTCCTAACGGTAGTATTGCTTTTTTTATAATAGAATACGGTAAAAATTACTTAATACTAAATAATCCTTCTGGTTTGTTTTCAATATCGTTAAAACGCTTAGTACACTCAGCAATAATCTCAAATGCTTCGTTTACGTCTCCCCATCCTTCTACATCTACTTTTTTATTTTCAAGATCTTTATAAACCTGGAAGAAGTGCTCGATTTCTTTTACTAAGTGTGGGTTCATATCTGAAAGGTCAGTTAATGAATTCCAGATTGGATCAGAAACCGGTACACAAATAATTTTTTCGTCTGGTCCTTTATCATCTGCCATATGGAAAACACCAATTGGTTTTACTTCCATAACACATCCGGGAAAAGTTGGTTCGTTTACCAAAACCAATACATCAAGAGGATCACCATCAAGAGCTAAAGTTTCAGGAATAAATCCATAATCTGCAGGGTACATCATTGAAGAGAATAACATTCTGTCGAAACGCATTCTTTTGATTTCAAAATCGTACTCATATTTATTTCTGCTTCCTCTTGGTATTTCGATTAATACATCGAAAGTTGTTAGTTTGTCTGCGGTCATTTTCGTTTTTTATTATTTCTATAAATTCGATTGCAAAAGTAACTAAAGAATCCTTTTTCACAATAAAAAACTCCATTAATCTACGTACTTTTCTTTTAAATAACAAACAGTTAATATGTAATTTTCCTGTTTCGCTTATTTAAGTAATAATGCCAAAGTAAATATGTTGCATAAGATCGATATGGACTCCATTGTTTAGCATGATTTTCCATTTCTTGTTTGTCGTGAATATCCAGTAATTCTTTGATTGTATTTACCACTGCAATATCTCCTAACGGAATCAAATCCGGTTCTTGAAGGCAGAACATCAAATAAATATCAATCGTCCAATTTCCGATTCCTTTTAATTTAATGAGTTCCTCCCGAACTTGTTCTGCCGATTTTGCAGCCAGACTTTCAATATCTAATTCTTTGTTTAAAACTGCTTCAGCAAGAATTTTGATGTATTTTGTTTTTTGACGACTTACTCCAAGATTTCTAAATTCTTCATCCGATAAAATCGACATATTCTCAGGATTACAAGTTGTATAGGCTTTGATTTTTAAGAATGTGGCTTTCGCTGAATCTATAGAAACCTGCTGTTCAAGAATTAGTAATACTAAAGTTTCGAAACCTTGTGGACGTTTCGGGATTGGCGGTAATCCGTATTTCTCGATGATTTCCTGAAATATTGGATTTTTGGTTGACAGAAAATCTATAGCTTCTTGCATGATGATAAACTTTTAACTCTTACTAAACAACTTTTGTATCCTATTTCTAAAATCATTTTACCCTGATATATATTTACCATAAGGTAATTTATTAATAACATATATAATCACAGTAGAAATCAATAGACAAATTAAAGTTACTAAGGGAATTGCAAATACAGGATTTATAAAATCATAATCTATTTTAATTGCCCACATGAATCGTAAAATCAAAACGTGGACCAAATAAATTCCATAACTATATTTACTGATAAAATTACTGATTTGTACTACTACAGAATTAGTGATCTCAAGATTCTTAAAAAAAAGAAAAAGACCAACTGAAACCATCAAAATATTTAGAGTATTATAATTATAAAAATACTCTTCAAAACTATTGTTATCGTGGGATAAAAAATAAGTCCCAAATATTGTAATACTTACTCCAATAAGCACCAAAAATACTGCGGCCACATTAATTATTCTTTTAGGAAACGAAAAAGATTTAATTGACAAATAATATCCTAAAACCAAATATCCTATAAACCCCGAAAAATATGTTAAATCAATATTAATTCTGAATCTACATAAAACTGGCTGATTAATAAATAGCGTGAATATCCATATAAATATAAAATATAAAATCTCTTTTTCCGTAGCATTTTGAATCCATTTACTTATGATTGGCACAAATAGATATATTCCAATAATCATATAAACATACCAGAGATGATATGAACTGCCATTTAGTAATAGATGGACTACCCATTCAATAATTTCCCCAAAAGACATTTCATGACCTGCAGAAATATTATCGTTTAGTGCAAACATTGCATAAACAAAACTCCAAAATAAGAAAGGTAAAACTATTCGTGAAAATCTTTTTTTAAGGAATTCGCTTAATTCGTATGTTCTGCTTAACATCAATACTCCTGTTAACATCACAAATACAGGCACACAAAAACGCACAAAACTATCATAAACATTCCCTGTCCACCAAACAAAATTTGAGACATAACCATATTGATATAAAATCTCTGCTGTTACATGTACAAGAATTACACTAATCGTTGCTACAACTCTTAGATTAGTTGCCCAGCTCATTTTATTACCCACTTGGTTTTCACTCATAAAATATTATTTGTTAATTATAATTATGAAAGCGAAGAATCTAAATGATGGTTAGAAATAAAATCCAAAAGATCCTTTTACTGCAAATTTATTGGCACCTGGATCATTTAAATAACTTCCTCTCCAGGAGAAATCAATTCGAAATACTTTAAAGATATTTCCAATTCCGGCATTATATTCCCAATATACATTCTCTGGTGCATTGTAAGGTTGAGCCGAAGCATTTATTGCTCTATTAGCGTCTGAAATGGTTCCGTGAACTGCTTTTACACCTACAAATTCTCTCCAGTTTAGTTTTCTCATAAATGGAATTCTGGCAAATAACCTTCCTCCAAAATCATGATTCCATTGCAAAGTTGTATACTGATCTGTTATGAACTCGTAAAAATTTAAGTTACTAAACGTATTTTCAATTGTAAAATAAGTCTGGTTTCCGGGAATTACGCTCATTAATCCTAACGGAATTGTACCAAAGGTTTTTCCGGTTTCAAGAATAATATTTGATCTTCCTAAAGCTCCTATAATAATTGGTTGTTTATAAAAAACTTGAATTTTTTCGTAAGCAAAATCACTGTTAAGAACTCCTTTAAGTCCATAACTAAAGTTTACAAAGAAATGACTAAAAGGACTATCTACAGTATTACGCTCTACTCCAAAACCAATAGTTTTGCGATTTGGCATAAACTCAAACTGAATATTAGCTTCAGATTGTGTCACTTTACTTGCAACAACACCCGCAGGATTTGAAGGACTTGGCAAAGTGGTATAATAATCTAAACTAAAAGTAGGAGAAGCAGACTCTAAAGTTCTATATGACAGACCTGCCTGAACAACAAAATTTTTCATCGGTTCCATTTCAACTGAAATGTTACTCAAATTAATGTTTGTTAATTTTCCGTTACTTCCAGTTGTAAACAAGGCTGAAGAAGCAAAACTTCGGCCTAAAATATCATTTGTTGTGGTTAAGCTGGCACCAATCTGTTCGACGTCCCGCCTGTTTCCTCCAGAAATAATGAATCGCTTTTTCTTATCGAGCATCCATTTTCCTGAAACTCCATATTTAAATTTATTATCATTAAATCCATAAGCAGTATAAGCTTGTATACGCCATGGGTCGTTTGGCCCGAAATAAGTTCGTCCTCCTACCCTAATTCTTACACCTTCGACTTGATTATAGCCAAATGTGGAGAAAATTGGTCCATAATCAAAGTTTTTAAACCCGACATAACCACTTCCCAGAATGGAGACAAGATTATACAACTGCTTAAATCGCCTTACCGTCTGCAGTGTATCAAGCATTTTATAAATGCCGGCTTCGTCTTTATTTAATTTCTCAAAACGATTTTCTTCCCAAAATTCAGGTGGCCGATCATAAACAGCGTTATCAATAAAATTGACTTCTTCTTTATAAAACTTTTCCGGTTTTTGAACATTGAATGTATGATTTCGGTATAAAGTTGTTCGTTTTCCGTAAACACCTTTTGAATTTTCTTTTTTATTTAAAGCAAAATCAGACATCATATAATCACGGGTTAACAGAAAAACAGAATCATTTTCTACCTCAAATTCCTGTTCGATATAAATATCTTTTACCCAGTTAATATTGGCACTTTTAGTCACGCCCATATTAATTTTCTTGATGGCAAAAGTAGAATCGTTTACCCAAAAATCTCCCTTAAAGGTTAATTCGTTTTTACGTCTTGGATAAAAAACAATATTATAACACCATTTTTTGTCTATAAATGCGCTGTCTTTTAAAACATAATTATAGACGTCAATTCCGGTTCTTGAAAGCGGGCTTGTAAAACTCTTATCAAAAAACTTAAGGTGATTATCATAAATATTATACTCTGTATAAAGATCTTTTACAAATGAAAGAATTTGCTGATTTCCATTAAAACCAGACATTTTATTCCCGGTTATGTTCTCTTTTACTTTCTTTAATTTGTTATCGCCGTAAACATCGTAAACCGATTCATTAATAAAAATTGGCAAATACGTTTTTCCGGTAACCTCTGATGTATCCACATGCTTAAATACAAACTCCATTCCTTTGAAGATTTTGTTCTTCATAAAAGCACTGTCGATTGTATTCATATCAAATTCAACTTTCTCGTACTTTTGCATTTGATATTGATTGAATTGATAAAGACCGTTTTTACGTTTTCTTTCCCATATTTTTCTCAAAATATCCAGTGCAGGATTGTTCTTTTTTGATGTTTTTCCGGTGTAAATTACAACTTCATTCAGCACTTCGGCTTCTCTCAGAACAATTTTAAAATCATAATTTACTGCTTTTTCTAAAGGAACTTCCTGATCAGAAAATCCGGCAGAAGTAACTAATAAAGTGGTATAAGTATTTGGCGATTCCAGATAAAAACGTCCATCTTCATTAGAAACTATTCCTGTATTTGATCCTTTAAAAACAACATTGGCAAACGGAACGGGCTGATTGGATTTATCCAAAACAATTCCGCTCACTTTAGTTTGTGCAGTAGCAATATTCGCAAGTGCAAATACAAAAAACAGGCTGAGTAAAATTATTCTTTTCATAATCCGGCAAAAAAAAAACTTCATCAATTAACATGCCTGATGAAGTTTTAAGAGTATTGTTTAATTGACTATTTGTACATTACTTTCTTTACTGCTTTTACTACATCAGCTGCATTAGGCAACCAATCTTTTAGTAAAACAGGAGAGTAAGGTGCTGGTGTATCAGCAGTTGTAATACGTTGAATTGGCGCGTCAAGAAAATCAAAAGCTTGTTCCTGAACAATATATGTTATTTCAGATGAAACACTTGCAAATGGCCAGGCTTCTTCTAAAATTACTAAACGGTTTGTCTTTTTAACAGAGGCAAGAATAGTATCTTTATCCATTGGACGAACTGTTCTTAAATCGATAATTTCACATGAAATTCCTTCTTTTGCTAATTCATCAGCAGCAATAAAAGCTTCTTTAATGATTTTTCCGAAAGAAACAATTGTAACATCTTTTCCTTCACGTTTAACATCTGCAACTCCTAACGGAATTGTGTATTCTCCGTCTGGCACTTCACCTTTATCACCATACATTTGCTCAGACTCCATAAAAATTACAGGATCGTTATCACGAATTGCAGATTTTAAAAGTCCTTTTGCATCATAAGGTGTTGAAGGTACAACAACTTTAAGACCCGGAGTATTAGCAAACCAGTTTTCTAAAGCTTGAGAGTGAGTAGCTCCTAATTGACCTGCAGAAGCAGTTGGTCCACGAAAAACGATAGGCACATTAAATTGTCCTCCTGTCATTTGACGCATTTTAGCAGCATTATTTATAATTTGATCAATACCTACTAAACAGAAGTTGAATGTCATATACTCAACAATAGGACGACAACCGTTCATAGCTGATCCTACTGCAATTCCTGTAAAACCAAGCTCAGCAATTGGAGTATCAATTACTCTTTTTTCGCCAAACTCAGCAAGCATTCCTTTTGAAGCTTTGTAAGCTCCATTGTATTCTGCAACTTCTTCGCCCATTAAATATATGGATTCATCGTGACGCATTTCTTCGCTCATCGCTTCACAAATGGCCTCTCTAAATTGTATTGTTCTCATATTTATATTGTATGTTGAATTTTCTGAAGAGCAAAAATAAATATTTTAAATAACTTAAAAGCATAAATTAGATTTAAAATCACATGAACTTCCTTCTGTCTTCTGCTTTTAACTTTTTAAAATTTATTGTGATATTTACGAAATCGATGTAAAAGCAGCTCTTTCATTCCTAAAACACTTTTGATACAAATTCATCTTTATTTGTTGCATTCTTATTTTCATAAAATTCTTTCTTTAAAACGCAACAATTGAAATTGTAGTATAATTCAAACTAAATTTTAACAATTGTTCTCGCTTGTCGCATTATAAAATTCCTAAGAATCAGCATAAATGACTACATTATCTCTTTTCAATTATTATAAAACAGCTTCAAAATTTCATAATCTGCGAAAACGTAATAGTTTTTAAAAAATATTATGCATGCATAGTATATTATTCCGATTTTAATTTCTAAATTTGTCAAAGCATATTATTAAATACAAAAATATATACTTATGAAAATATTAGTTTGCATCAGCCATGTACCTGATACTACTTCAAAAATTAACTTCTCCAATGGTGACTCAGAATTTGACACCAATGGTGTACAATTTGTAATTAATCCTAATGACGAGTTTGGTCTTACACGTGCAATTTGGTTTCAGGAACAACAAGGCGCTACTGTAACTGTAGTAAATGTAGGTGGTCCTGATACAGAACCTACTTTACGTAAAGCTCTTGCTATTGGTGCAAACGAAGCTATTCGAGTAAATGCAAACCCAACTGATGGTTTTTTCGTAGCAAAACAACTTGCTGAAGTAATTAAAAATGGTGGTTATGATTTAGTAATTGCCGGAAAAGAATCTTTAGATTATAACGGAGGAATGGTTCCTGGAATGATCGCAGGAATTCTAGGTTCTAACTTTTTAAATTCTTGTACTGCTTTAACAGTTGATGGAAATAATGTAAAAGCGGTTCGTGAAATTGATGGAGGAAAAGAAACTGTAAGCACTACTTTACCTTTAATTATTGGTGGTCAAAAAGGTCTTGTTGAAGAAAAAGATCTTCGTATCCCAAACATGAGAGGAATCATGACTGCAAGAACAAAAGCTCTTACTATTCTTGAGCCAGTTGACGCTCCTGTAAATACAAAAGCAGTAAAATTTGAAAAACCTGCTCCAAAATCAGCTGTAAAATTAGTTTCTGCTGATAATTTAGATGAGTTAATCAATTTATTACACAACGAAGCGAAAGTAATCTAGTAATCAAGTATTCAGTCGCAGTTTTCAGTTTACAAACTTGAAACCTGAAACTTTAAACTTTTAAACAAAAAAATATGTCAATATTAATATATGCAGAATCTGCAGAAGGAAAATTTAAAAAAGTTGCTTTTGAATTAGCTTCTTACGCTAAAAAAGTAGCAGAAACATTAGGAACTACCGTGACAGCTTTAACCGTAAACATCAGCGATGTAAGTGAGCTATCTAAATACGGAGTTGATAAAGTATTAAAAGTAAACAACGATAAATTAGCAGGTTTTACAGCTAAGGCCTACGCCGATGTTATCAAACAAGCTGCTGAAAAGGAAGGAACAAAAGTAGTTTTACTTTCTTCTACAACAGACAGTATCTATCTTTCATCATTAGTTGCAGTAGCTTTAAATGCTGGTTTTGCTTCAAATGTTGTTGGATTACCTGTTAGCACATCTCCTTTTCAGGTAAAAAGAAATGCTTTTTCTAACAAAGCTTTCAATATTACTGAAATCAACACTGATGTAAAAGTTCTTGGCTTAGCCAAAAACTCTTACGGAATCTTCGAAAGTGCAGGATCTGCATCTGAAGAAGACTTTAACCCTACAATTGGAGACAATGATTTTGGAGTAAAAGTAGAATCTGTAGAAAAAGTAACCGGAAAAGTTTCAATTGCTGATGCTGATATCGTAGTTTCTGGCGGACGTGGTCTAAAAGGTCCTGAAAACTGGGGAATGGTAGAAGAATTAGCTTCTGTATTAGGCGCTGCAACTGCATGTTCTAAACCAGTTTCTGATTTAGGATGGAGACCTCACAGTGAACACGTTGGGCAAACAGGAAAACCGGTTGCAACAAACTTATATATTGCAATAGGAATTTCTGGTGCTATTCAGCACATTGCGGGTATTAACTCATCAAAAGTAAAAGTAGTTATCAATAATGATCCGGAAGCTCCTTTCTTTAAAGTAGCAGATTATGGTGTTGTTGGTGATGCATTCGAAATTGTACCTCAATTAATTGAGAAATTAAAGGCTTTTAAAGCTCAACATTCTTAATTTAAAAATCTCTATAAAATATAGCTACCTAAAAACAAGATAATCGTACCTTTGTTTTTAGGTAGCTTTTTTGTTCCATATTTTTTGATTAAAATTGCACCTTTATTTTTCAATCAAAAAAAGTATTAAAATGAGGCATTAATTGCCCTTTTTTACCAACATATATGAGTCTAGTAAAATTATCCATAAAAGGAATTTCATACAGTCAAACTCAAAATGGCGCTTATGCCTTAATTTTGAATGAAGTTGATGGCGAAAGAAAATTACCAATAGTTATTGGTGCTTTTGAAGCACAATCTATAGCTATTGCCTTAGAAAAAGAAATAAAACCTCCTCGCCCATTAACACACGATTTATTCAAAAACTTCGCTGAAAGGTTTGATATTGTAGTAAAACAAGTTATTATCCATAAACTTGTTGATGGCGTTTTTTATTCTAGTTTAATCTGCGAAAGAGATAAAATTGAAGAAATTATCGATGCCAGAACATCTGATGCAATTGCTTTGGCATTACGATTCAATGCGCCAATTTTTACTTATAAAAACATTTTGGACAAAGCCGGAATTTATTTAAAATCAAATACTGCAGAAACCGATCAGGGTTCTCAGGAAATTGATGATGTTCTTTCGAATCCTGAAACTTTTGGTCATGAAGAAGAAAGTAATCAATCAGGAGATGTTTATGCTAAACATACCTTACAAGAACTAAATGAACTTTTAGATCAGGCAGTTTCTCAGGAAGACTATGAAAAAGCAGCAAAAATTAGAGACGAAATCTCGAAAAGATAAATTTTAATAGTTAATCGTCAAACCGTTTATCCGTTAAATCGACTAAACAAATTCACGATTAAACAATTAAACGAATAAACCAACAATGAAACAATACTTAGATTTAGTAAAACACGTTTTAGAAAACGGCAATCAAAAAGGAGACCGAACAGGAACAGGAACAAAGAGTGTTTTTGGCTACCAGATGCGTTTTGATTTAAGTGAGGGTTTCCCAATGGTTACTACCAAAAAATTACACTTAAAATCTATTATTTACGAATTGCTTTGGTTCTTAAAAGGCGATACAAATATTAAATATCTTCAGGAAAACGGAGTAAAAATCTGGGACGCCTGGGCAGATTCTAATGGCGATTTAGGCCCTGTTTACGGACACCAATGGCGCAATTGGAATAGCGAAGAAATTGATCAGATCTCTGAATTGATTACTGAACTAAAAACAAACCCAAACAGTCGCAGAATGCTGGTTTCAGCCTGGAATCCTTCTGTTTTACCGGATACTAAAAAGTCATTTGAAGAAAATGTAGCTAATAATAAAGCCGCATTACCTCCTTGTCATGCTTTTTTTCAATTTTATGTAACTAGTCCTGATACTGAAAAAGGAGAAACAAAAGGGAAATTATCTTGCCAGTTATACCAACGAAGTGCTGATATATTTTTAGGAGTTCCTTTTAATATTGCTTCTTATGCATTGTTAACTATGATGATTGCACAGGTTTGCGATTTAGAATATGGTGAATTTATTCACACTTTTGGAGACGCACACATTTACAACAATCATTTTGAACAATTAGAATTGCAATTAACCCGTGAGCCAAAACCATTACCAAAAATGATTTTGAATCCTGAGATTAAAAACATTTTTGATTTTGATTATAATGACTTTACACTTTTAGATTACGAGCCACATGCCGGAATAAAAGGTAGTGTTGCTGTATAAATTATAAAAAAATCCGCTTAAAACTTAAGCGGATTTTTTTTATACTACTAAAACACTATTTTCACTTCCTGCATAGTCATTCCATTTATAAGAATCAGCTTCAGGATCGTTAACATAACTTCCGTCAATCACATACTTAAATTCGTAAATTGCATCTTTAACTAAGTCATAAGTAGCTTTAAAAGTACCGTTTTTTAACTTACTCAAAGTTCCTTCTTCAACATTCCAGTTGTTAAAATCTCCAACAACTGCAGCCGAACTTGCATCTTTAGCATCTATAGAAAATGTAACTTTACAAACCGGTTTCGTTTTAATAAATTGTTTCTTTAAAGACATAACTATTTAGTTTTTAGATTCATACACTAAATTACACAAATTCAAACGAACTTTCAACACCCACACATTCGATTTGCGATAATATCAAAAACACACTATTTTTTAAATCATATCAATAATTTTATGGCAATATAAATTTCGCATTCTGAATTCGTAACTCATTTTAAAACAAATATTCTACACTCAAAATATTGTGTTTTCAAAATAAATTTTAACTTTATGATCTCATTTATTTTATATGGAAAAAGAAGTACACGAACAATATGAATATGCCAGGAGAAGAATCAGGCAAAAAAAAGTGCTTTATTTTCATTTTGTACTTTTTCTATTAGGGAGTTTATTTTTATTTATCGCTAACAGATTTTTTGGTTTTGGAGGAACCACCGACCAAAATTGGTGCATTTGGGCCATAACGATATGGTTTTTTGTCTTTATTCTACACTTTATAAAAGTTTACATAACAGACAGATTCATGAATAAAAAATGGGAAAGAGAACAAATTGACAGACTTGTGGCTTTACAGCAAAAGAGAATCAGCCAATTAGAGTCCAGAATAAATGAGGATACAGAAAGTAAAATTTAGTTTTAGGATACCATGATTATAATGATAGCGGCTGTTGCCGAAAATAATGCCCTTGGAAAAAATAATGAATTAGTTTGGCACTTGCCAAATGATTTTAAAAGATTCAAAACGCTTACGACCAATCATCACATCATAATGGGAAGAAAAACTTTTGAAAGCTTTCCAAAAGCATTACCAAATCGGGTTCATGTAATAATTACACATCAAACAGATTATAATCCGGAAGGCTGCATTGTTGTAGATAGTATTGAAAAAGCAATTGCTGCATGTCCTGAAAACGAAGATGCTTATATTATTGGCGGAGGTGAGATTTATAATCTGGGGTTACCGTATGCTGATATTATAGAAATAACAAAAGTGCACCATTCTTTCGAGGCAGACACTTTCTTTCCTAAAATCAGAGAAAGCGAATGGCAACTTGTAGAAACTGAAGCGAACTTTAAAGACGAAAAACATCTTTACGATTACACTTACGAGACTTACATCCGTAAATAAAAAAACATCCTCTTTTGAAGGATGTTTTTTAAAAACGATTGTTTTCTAAATTTGACTCACTCAGGAAGTAGTTTTGAAAAAAAATCACAAGTATCTCAAAAGAAGTACTTGAATAACTGAATAACATTTAATGTTAAATTGAGAACGAATCTCAAAAGTGCCTTTAATAACAAATACCACTAAGATATTAAAGGCAAGAAAATTAAAATTTCCAAAAACAAATTTAATCCTAAGAACGTATTTCGCACTTTCAAACAGTATTGACCCCAAGAACAATACTTTCAAAACTACTTTCAAGAACAAATGAATTACCAGTGCAAAAAGCGTTCATTTGATTTGAGTCATTTAACAATTACCAATCATTAAATTTTTATCATTTTTACTTTAGCAAAAGTGGGCATAAAACACACATCCCACAATACCCACTTTTAGTGATTTTTTAAAAATACCCACTTTTAGTGATGCTCAAGTAAAGCTCTTAATAAGGGTAAAAATTCATTCTTAAAAACATTTGATTTACAAATAAAAAAACTCAATTACAGTTAATCTAGATTGTTTATATTTGCCTAAATAAAAAAAATGTCTGAAAAAATAACTCCATATAAAGACTCTTCTTTAGGCAAAAAAGAGCAGGTTGCCCAAATGTTTGATAACATCTCTGGGAACTACGACAATTTAAACCGTGTAATTTCTTTTGGAATTGATGTTAAATGGCGAAAAAAAGTATTAAAAATAGTTTCGGATACGAAACCAAAAATCATTCTTGATATCGCAACAGGAACTGGTGATCTGGCCATTTTGATGGCTCAAACTAATGCTGAAAAAATTATTGGTCTGGACATTTCAGCAGGAATGCTGGAAGTAGGAAAAAAGAAAGTTGAAGAAAAAAAACTATCTAATATTATTGATTTAGTTTTGGGAGATTCTGAAAACATCCCTTTCGAAGACAATTATTTTGATGCTATAACTGTTGGCTTTGGAGTTCGAAATTTTGAAAATCTGGAAAAAGGTTTTTCTGAAATTTTAAGGGTTTTAAAACCAAATGGTGTATTTGTAATCTTAGAAACATCGGTACCAGATAAGACTCCATACAAACAAGGATATAAATTTTACAGCAAAAACATACTGCCAATTATAGGAAAATTGTTCTCTAAAGACAATTCTGCTTACGGATATTTGTCTGAATCTGCTGCTGCTTTTCCTTATGGAGAAGCTTTAAACAATATTTTGAGAAAAATTGGGTTTATAGATGTTGTAGCTTTACCTCAAACTTTTGGTGTTGCAACCATTTATTCTGCATCTAAAAAATAGTATGAAAAAAACTGTAATCTTAATTTTATTGGTCTTATTATCCACAAAAGGATATTCGCAATTTGCTAAAAGTATGTTTAGTAAAGACCCTATTATCAATCTTGAAAACTGGCAAAAACAACGCCTATATTTTGGCTATTACCTAGGATTCAACAGTTTTGATTTTAAATTTGATTACAAAACTCCTGTGGATGATGATATTCAGGTCAAAAAAACAACCGGTTTTAATGTTGGTGTTGTTGCCGATGTAAGATTGCAGGAATATATTAATTTGCGATTTGAACCTGGTTTGTATTACACAAAACGCGATTTGTACTATCCAAATTTCGCTTCACAAAGAGATTACTTGCGAGAAGTAAATAGTACTTATATACACTTTCCCTTATTGTTAAAATTCTCTGCTTTAAGAACCGGAAACATTCGTCCCTATTTAGTTGGAGGAATGTCGACTACGTTAAATTTATCGAGCAATGCAAAAGCTAAAGATGATAACTTTGAAGGGAAATTCAGAGTAAAACAATGGACCGCTGCTTATGAATTGGGTTTTGGAATTGACTTTTTCTCTGAATATTTTATTTTCTCACCTTCAATTAGAGGAATGTTTGGTATTACTGATGAGTTAATTCGTGATAATCCTGCAAACGGATCAAGTCCTTGGACTGGAAACATAGATTCTATGAAATCCCGAGCGATTTTAATTAATTTTACTTTCCATTAAAACAAAAACCTAACTGTTTCGTTTAAACTCACTAAGAATAATTGCCGTTGCGGTCGCTACATTTAAACTTTCAGTTTTTTGAAGCTCACCAAATCTGGGAATTGTGAGTCGGCTTGTTACCATATTTTCAATCTCTGCCGAAATACCATTGGCTTCATTACCCATAATAATGATTCCGTTTTGAGGCAAATTTGATTGATAAATATTATCTCCGTCCATAAACGTCCCAAAAACCGGCAAATTAGTCTGATCAATAAAAGTTTTGAGATCAACATAATTTACATTTACTCTGGCAATAGAACCCATTGTAGCTTGCACAACTTTAGGATTGTAGATGTCAACTGTTTCTTTTGAACAAACAATTTGCTTAATCCCAAACCAATCGCAAAGACGTAAAATCGTTCCTAAATTTCCGGGATCACGAATGTCGTCTAAAGCTATAATCAAGCCTGAATCAATTATGTTGTTTTCGGCAGGAATTTTGAAAACTGCTAAACAAGTATTTGGAGTTGAAAGGGCGCTTATTTTTTTAAGTTCCTGTTCATTTATAAGCGTACGTTTTGAAGACTGAACTGCTTCAAAATCATTTAGAGTCGTATATAAATGCTCTAATTCAAAATTGGATTGCAACAATTCTTGAATTACTTTTACTCCTTCGGCAAAAAATAATTGATTTGCAAAACGTTGCTTTTTTTGATGTAAACTTGAGATAAGCTTTATTTGGTTTTTACTAACCATAAAATAATGTACTTTTGAATTAAATATTTTAGAACACTTGAAAAAGAATTCCACAAAAATAATAGCATTTATCCTAATAGCAATATTTATTTGCGCTTGTAATGCCGTAAAAAGAGTTCCCGATGGAAAAAATCTTCTTGTAAAAAATAATATTCTTGTAAACGGAAAAGCTACAAATGATGAAACTGCCTTTAATCAAATGTATCAAAAACCCAACGGTACTTTATTAGGTTATAAATTACGCCTTAATTTATACAATTTAGCTAACCTAAATCCCGATTCTACTTATCAGGCAAAATTTAAAAATCATCCAGGAAAATATGAGCGTCAATCAAAATTATTATCTGCCAAACAAGTAGATCGTCTTGGACAATCATTTTTTTACAAAGGTATTCACGAATTCTTAAAAAGTACCGGTGAACCACCCGTTATTATCGATACCGCAAAAACTAAGAAATCATTATTGCGATTAAAATATTATTATTTCAACAATGGTTATTTTAATGTTTCTACAGATTATACTATGGATAGTATTGGAAGAAAAAAGGCCAAAATAAATTACAATATTACTACCGGCCCGGCATATACTCTAGACACTATTAAAACCAACATAATGACTCCTGTATTAGATTCATTATACAGAACTAATAGTGAAGCATCTTTTTTAAAATCTGGAAATCAATACAAAACTTCTGATTTTGAAGAAGAAAAAAATCGTATAACCTCCTATTTTAGAAATCATGGTGCTTATTACTTTCAACCTACTTATGTTACGTTTGATATTGATACCATTGGCAAAAAAAACAAAGCGGATGTAAACTTAATTGTCAACAATAACAATATTCAGGAAAAAGATTCAAGCAGAACAGAACCGTTTAAATTGTATAAAATTAGTGATGTAAACATTTACACTGATTATTCGGCAGCAAATGCAAAAACTAAAATTACTGATAGCACAACCTATAATAATTTCAATTTATACAGTTATAAAAAACTAAAGTACAGACCTCACGCTATTACAGACGCTGTCTTTATCACTAAAGGAGCTACTTTCTCTGATACAAGAACAACTCTTTCGTCAAGATATTTAAACAACCTGAAAATCTTTAATTATCCTTCTATTCAATATGAAGTTGACAAACGCGATTCAACAGCACAGTCCTTAATTGCGAATATTTATTTAACACCGAGAAAAAAATACAGTTTCAATGCCACTTTTGACGTGACACATTCTAACATTCAGGATTTTGGTATTGGAGCGAGTATTTCTGAAACTATTCGAAACGTTTTTAACAGAGCCGAAACACTGGCGATTTCTACACGTTTGAACTTAGGGTCTTCTAAAGATATGGCCAACCCTAATAATAACTTTTTTAATGTATCTGAATATGGTGTCGATTTAAAACTGAACTTCCCAAGGATACTTATGCCTTTTGGGACCGAGAAAATTATTCCGAAAAAGATGATTCCTTCTACTAGTGTTTCGGCAGGTTTTTCTAAACAAAGAAACATTGGTTTGGATAAAGAAAATTTCACTGGTGGAATTGCTTATAATTGGTCTCCGAAAAGAGGTAATACTGCAAAACTTGAACTGCTGAACGCTCAATTTGTACGAAACTTAAATCCGGACAATTATTTTAATGTCTATACTTCTTCTTTTAATGAATTAAATAGTATTGCCGGAACTTACAATACAGATTCTCAAAACATTGACTCGAATACTGGAAAATTAATTATTCCTGACGGAACGAAAACATTCACCCGACAAGTGCTAACTGATCAGACGGTATTGAGACCTGGAGACTCTCAATATAAAGACGTGGAAAGCATTGAAGAAAGAAGAATTCGTTTGACTGAAAATGACTTTATTCTGGCTACAAGTTACACGTTTACCAAAACCACTAAAAAAGATCTTGCTGACAATACTTTTTATCAGTTTAAAACAAAAATAGAATCTGCCGGTACCTTATTAACCGCTATTTCTAACATTGCACACTTACCAAAAAATGCAAATGGCAACTACGAAATATTCAACTTAGCCTATTCAGAATACATAAAAACCGAATTTGATTATATCAAACACTGGGATTTTGGAAAAGAAAAAGTACTGGCTGTAAGAAGCTTTTTTGGAATAGCAATCCCTTTTGGAAATTCAAATTATATTCCGTTTTCACGAAGTTATTATGCAGGAGGTTCAAATGATAACCGCGCATGGCAACCTTATTCATTAGGTCCGGGAAGCACAAATGCTGTTAATGACTTTAACGAAGCAAATATGAAGATTGCAATGAGTGCCGAACTTAGATTTAAAATTTTTGGAAGTGTTAAAGGAGCCGTCTTTGCAGATGCAGGAAATATCTGGAATGTACTCGATAATGTGATCGATGAAAAGGCAAAATTTGACAGCGTAAACGATTTAGCTGAAATCGCTTTAGGAACAGGATTCGGTTTACGTTACGATTTAAGCTTTTTTGTTATTCGTTTAGATTTGGGCTTTAAGACCTATAATCCGGCACATGACAAAGGAGATCGTTGGTTTAAAGAATACAATTTTGGGCACTCTGTTTTAAATTTTGGAATAAATTATCCTTTCTAATGCTAATTAATTCTTATTTTTGCAACCTAAAAACTAAAAACAACTATAAAAAAAATTACAATGGCACACAATATTAAACCAGGAGTAGCTACAGGAGATCAGGTTCAGGAGATTTTTAATTATGCAAAAGAAAAAGGATTTGCGTTACCAGCAGTAAATGTTACTGGGTCAAGCACAATCAATGGGGTTCTTGAAACTGCAGCAAAACTTAATGCGCCAGTTATTATTCAATTTTCAAACGGAGGAGCACAATTTAACGCTGGAAAAGGATTATCTAATGCAGGTGAAAAATCAGCAATTGCTGGTGGAATCGCTGGAGCAAAACACATTCATGCTTTAGCAGAAGCTTACGGAGCAACTGTAATTTTGCACACTGACCACTGTGCAAAAAAATTATTACCTTGGATTGATGGCTTATTAGATGCTTCTGAAAAACATTTTGCAGAAACAGGAAAACCATTATTCAGTTCTCACATGATCGATTTATCTGAAGAGCCAATCGAAGAAAACATCGAAATCTGTAAAGAATATTTAGCCAGAATGAGCAAAATGGGAATGACATTAGAAATCGAGCTTGGTATTACAGGTGGTGAAGAAGATGGTGTTGACAACTCTGATGTTGATAGCTCAAAATTATATACGCAACCAGAAGAAGTAGCTTATGCTTACGAAGAATTATCTAAAGTAAGTCCTAAATTTACAATTGCAGCTGCTTTTGGTAACGTTCACGGTGTTTACAAACCAGGAAACGTAAAATTAACTCCAAAAATCTTAAAAAATTCTCAGGATTTCGTTCAAAACAAATTCAACACTGGTCATAACCCGGTAGATTTCGTTTTCCACGGAGGTTCAGGTTCTACACTTGAAGAAATCAGAGAAGGAATTAGCTACGGAGTTATCAAAATGAACATTGATACAGATTTACAATTTGCATATACTGAAGGAATTCGTGATTATATGGTTAATAACATTGACTATTTAAAATCTCAAATTGGTAACCCAGAAGGTGCTGATGCTCCTAACAAAAAATATTATGACCCAAGAAAATGGGTACGTGAAAGCGAAGTGACATTCAATACAAGACTTGAGCAAGCTTTTGCAGACTTGAATAACGTAAATACACTTTAAATTTTAGATTTCTGAATTTAGATTCCGGACTTCTAAAAAGCCTGGAATCTAAATTTTAAATCAGATTAAAAATCTAAACTTTAAAATCTACATTCTAAATTTAAAAAAATGGCTTGGTTTAAAAGACAGGAAAAAGGGATTACGACTGCTACTGAAGATAAGATGGACGTTCCGAAAGGATTGTGGTACAAATCTCCTACTGGAAAAATTATTGATGCTGACGAATTAGCCAGAAACTTATTTGTTAGTCCTGAAGATGATTTTCACGTTCGAATTGGAAGCGCAACCTATTTTGAAATTTTATTCGACAATAATGAATTTGTTGAATTGGATAAAAACATGACATCAAAAGATCCTCTGCATTTTGTTGATACAAAAAAATATGCAGACAGATTGAAAGATGTAATGGAGAAAACTCACCTTAAAGACGCTGTGCGTACCGGAGTGGGAAAATCTAAAGGAAAAGAACTTGTAATTTGTTGTATGGATTTTGCCTTTATTGGTGGATCTATGGGAGCTGTTGTTGGAGAAAAAATTGCCAGAGGTATTGATCACGCGATCAAAAACAAATTACCTTTTGTAATGATTTCTAAATCTGGAGGGGCTCGTATGATGGAAGCAGCTTATTCTTTAATGCAATTAGCTAAAACATCTGTAAAATTAGCTCAGTTAGCTGAAGCAAAATTACCTTACATCTCTCTTTGTACAGATCCAACTACTGGAGGAACAACTGCATCATACGCAATGTTAGGAGATATTAATATTTCTGAGCCAGGTGCTTTGATTGGTTTTGCCGGTCCACGTGTTGTTCGTGACACTACAGGAAAAGATTTACCAGAAGGTTTCCAGACTGCTGAATTTCTTTTAGAGCACGGTTTCCTTGACTTTATCACGCCTAGAAAAGAGTTGAAAGATAATATTAATATGTATATCGATTTGATTCAAAATAATACAATTAGATAGTTTTATACTTCTAAAACACATAAAAAAATCCCATTTGCTATGCAAATGGGATTTTTTATTATAAACATATCGTTCCTACAGAACTTCTAAACATACGCATTTTCAATCTCAACGGAATAAATTCCGTTGCTACCAATATTTCATTCCTACGGAATTTTTCTCGATGTGTGATTTTAATCTCAACTAATCAATACTTGTCTGAAAAATTGTATTTTTGTTTCCTATATAACAACAAACAATAGTTTTGTACCCAAGCAAACTATTAGAAAATGTATCAAACATAAACCGACTTGTTTTTTACCAAAACCGACTTTCTTTAAAGTAATATAAATATCTTTGAATTATGAGCACAACAACAAAACCAAATCATATAGGGCGAAAAATTAGCCGTATTCGTGAACTTAAAGACATGAAGCAAGAAGCATTGGCACAAGCTTTAGGAACATCTCAACAAACTGTATCTGCAATAGAGAACAGCGAAACTATTGATGAGGAAAAGCTTTTGGAAGTAGCAAAAGCACTTGGTGTAAGTGTCGAAGCAATTAAAAACTTTACCGAAGAAAATATGATAAGTTATTTTAATAATTTTTATGACAATAGTACAAGTACTGGTATAAATGGAATATTCAGTCCAAGCCATTGTTCTTTCAATCCACTAGATAAAGTAGTTGAGCTTTACGAGCGCTTGGTTCAGGTTGAAAAAGAAAAAAATGAATATATGGAAAAATTACTAAAAGAAAAATAATGTTTTTCTAAAACATATTGATACCAAAAAAATCCCAAGAAATAATTTCCTTGGGATTTTTTTGGTATCAATATGTTCTAAAATTATAATCTCACAAAGCCGCTAGTCGCAAAGTTTTTTATTAATAAACAAACCGACTGTCATTGCGAGGAACGAAGCAACCACACTACACTGATTTAGCAAGTGAGATTGCTTCGTTCCTCGCAAGGACTCTGCGAAAACCTGTTTAAATCCGTTTAATCCGTGGGCAAAAATCCAGCAAAGACACAAAGTTTTAAGTTCAATACAAGAAACCTTTGAATCTTTGCAACTCTGAACCTATGAACCTTTACTTCAAAGATGCCATATCAATTACAAAACGATACTTTACATCGCTTTTATTCATACGATCGTAAGCTTCGTTAATATACGACATATCGATAATTTCAACATCTGAAGTAATATTATGTTCTGCACAGTAATCTAACATTTCCTGAGTTTCTTTGATTCCACCAATTAAACTTCCCATGATGCTTCTTCTTTTCATAATTAAAGTAAAAACCGGGATTTCGGCTGGCGCTGGCGGAGCACCAACAACAATCATTGTTCCGTTAGTTTTTAACAAATTCAAATAAGCATTATGATCGTGTTTTGCAGAAACAGTATTTAAAATAAAGTCGAAACTATTAGCTAAAGATTCCAGTGTTTCTGGATTTGATGTTAAGGCAAATTTATGCGCTCCTAATTTTTTGGCATCAACTTCTTTAGATGGAGAATGACTTAACATGGTAACTTCGGCACCAAAAGAAACCGCAAATTTCACCGCCATGTGTCCTAAACCTCCCAGACCTAAAACTCCAACTTTATGCCCTTTACCTACTTTTAAGTAACGTAGCGGAGAATAAGTTGTAATTCCTGCACATAATAATGGCGCTACTCCTTTTATATCTAATTTTTCAGAAACGTGAAGTGTATAACTTTCATCAACAATAATACTGGTAGAATATCCTCCTCGAGTTGGGATATTAGTTCCTCTTTCTACACTGTTATAAGTTCCGGTCATTCCTTCATCACAAAATTGCTCTTCGCCTGATTGGCAACTCGGGCACACTCTGCATGAATCAACAAAACAACCCACTCCGGCAAGTTCTCCAACTTTAAACTTAGAAACTTCACTACCAACGGCAACAATTCGACCAACAATTTCGTGTCCGGGAACTAATGGGTAATTCACCGGTCCCCAATCCCCTTTTGCTGTATGAATATCTGAATGGCAAACACCACTGTATAAAATTTCGATTTGAACTTGATGAGCACCAACTTCCTTTCTTTCAAACGTGTAGGGTTTTAACGGATTTACAGCATCGTAGGCTGCATAAGCTTTTACTGGTATCATATTATCATCTTTTAATTAGGGTACTAAAATTACGACAAAATTCACCAGTAAAGCTAAAATTAAAATTATGAAAAGATATTTTTTTAAATACCTTCTACATTCCTGTTCTAATAGCTTCTACAGGATCTAGATTTGCTGCAGAAATTGCTGGTAAAATACCCGAAATCAATCCTATAAGCGCGGCTAATCCGGTTCCTAAAAGTATATTCCCTAAGCTTAGAACAAACTCAAAGTCAAGCGCTTTTGTTAGAATAAGGGCAATTCCCCAAACCATCAATAATCCTATAATCCCGCCAATCACAGAAAGAATAATTGCCTCAAATAAAAACTGAAACAAAATAAATCTATTTTTTGCTCCTAAAGATTTTTGGATTCCAATTAAATGGGTTCTTTCTTTAACCGAAACGAACATAATATTTGCAATTCCAAAGCCACCAACCAAAAGAGAAAATCCGCTGATAATCCATCCAACAATATTCATCTGACCAAGAATACTGTCAATAAAATCGGTAAATCCAGAAAGCACATTAACAAAAAAGTTATCCATTTCTCCCGCTTTCATTCCGCGAATAGCTCTCAATTTTTGAGCAACTTCGGCTTTGTAAGCATCCATATCGATTCCTTTTGTTGGCTTTAAAACAATAACCGGAGTCATTGCGTCGCTATCGCCATACATTCGGCGTAAAAAATTGGCCGGCAAATAAATTGATGTATCATTACTGTCCCCAAAAAATCCAGCTCCCTGCTTTGCAATTACACCAATGACGGTAAAACGTTGTCCGTATAAACGAATATTTTTTCCAATAGGATCACTTGTCCCAAAAAGACCTTCAGCAATATCATATCCTAAAACAATTACAGCGGCTCCTGAATTTGATTCAGACTCATTATAAAACCGTCCTTTATAAAAACTTAACCCGTTAATATCTACCATTTCGCTTGACGACGGAATAACATTTGCATCGCTGACTGTTTTTGAATCATACTTTAAACTTTCATGACTTACAAAAAGCTGATATGCTACCTGATCTGTATTATTAAGGGAGTTTTTAAGACCAATATATTCGTCATATTTTACGTTTGGAAACTGCTCTCTTTTCCATTGTGGAATTTCAGATGGTCCAAAACAAAATTTCATTAAATAAATTGTATTTTTATCTAAGCTACTCAAATCCTTTGAAATTTTTCTATCTAAAGAATCAACTGCCGCCAAAACGGCAATAATTGAAAAAATTCCAATCGTAACACCTAACAAAGACAATAAAGTACGCAATTTATTATTTCGCAAAGCATTTATGGCAAAACTTAAACTTTCTTTTAATAATCTTAGATAAACAAGCATATTTTCGTATTTTTCAATAAAGTAAAATTCAATAATTTAAAATCAAAAACCTAATAAAACTTAACTTACTCATCAGTAGATTTTTTTAGCATAATGTTACATTAATTTTCTTTAAAATAATATTTAAAAAAACTACTTTTGCAGTCTGAAAATCATAACTACACAATGAGCACAACTAAAACAATACAATCGGCATTAATATCTGTTTTTTCAAAGGATGGATTAGAGCCAATCGTTAGAAAATTACACGAACAAAATGTTACACTTTATTCAACTGGAGGAACTGAAGATTTTATCAAAAATCTTGGAATTCCTGTAGTTCCGGTTGAAGATATAACTTCATTTCCTGAAATTCTTGGCGGAAGAGTAAAAACTTTGCACCCAAAAATTTTTGGTGGAATTTTAAACCGTCAGGATAACGAGAGTGATGTTCAACAAATGAAGGAATTTGATATCCCTCAAATTGATTTGGTAATTGTCGATTTGTATCCGTTTGAAAAAACTGTTGCTTCTGGTGCAAGTGAACAAGATATCATCGAAAAAATTGATATTGGCGGAATTTCATTGATTCGTGCCGGTGCAAAAAACTTCAAAGACACTGTAATTGTGGCTTCGGTTAACGAATATAGCTTGCTTCTTGATTTGATTACAGAGCAAAATGGAGCTACAACTCTTGAAAACAGAAGATTGTTTGCTACAAAAGCATTCCACGTTTCATCTCACTACGATGGTGCGATTTTTAATTATTTCAATACTGACGAGACTATTTACAAAGAAAGTATTGCAGATGGTCAGGTTTTAAGATATGGAGAAAACCCGCATCAAAAAGGTTTCTTTTTTGGAGATTTTGATGCAATGTTCAAAAAAGTTCACGGAAAAGAATTATCATACAACAATTTATTAGACGTTGATGCGGCTGTAAACTTAATTAATGAGTTTAAAACTGACGGACCAACATTTGCAATTTTAAAACATAATAATGCTTGTGGTTTAGCTTCAAGAAAAACAATTAGTGAAGCTTATTTAGCAGCTTTAGCTTGTGATCCTACATCTGCTTTTGGCGGAGTTTTGATTGCAAACACTAAAATTGATTTAGCTACAGCTCAGGAAATCAACAAATTATTTTGCGAAGTAGTAATTGCTCCAAGTTATGATGACGAGGCAATTGCCGTTTTACAAGAAAAGAAAAACAGAATCATATTAGTTCAAAATGAAGTTGAATTACCTTCAAGACAAGTTAGAACATGTCTTAATGGTTTGTTAATTCAGGACAGAAATAATATTACAGATACTAAAGAGCATTTAAAAACCGTTACTATCACTGAGCCTACTGCTTCAGAAATAGAAGATTTAATATTTGCTTCAAAAATTTGCAAAAACACAAAGTCAAACACAATTGTTTTTGCAAAAAACGGAACCTTAATTTCATCAGGTACAGGTCAGACCTCAAGAGTTGATGCTTTAATGCAAGCTGTTGACAAGGCGAAAGCTTTTGGATTTGATTTAACAGGCGCTTCGATGGCAAGTGATGCATTTTTTCCATTTCCGGATTGTGTAGAATTAGCCAAAAAAGCAGGAATAACTGCTGTAATTCAGCCAGGAGGCTCAATAAAAGACGAATTAAGCATAAATTATTGCAACGAAAATAATCTTGCAATGGTATTTACTGGAACGCGTCATTTTAAACATTAATTTGTTTAACTTTGTTCAAAATAATTTATAACATTTTAAACCCCTAAAAAACTTATGGGATTTTTTGATTTCATGACCGAGGATATTGCGATAGACCTTGGTACCGCAAACACTTTAATCATACATAATGATAAAGTTGTTATTGATAGTCCGTCGATCGTTGCACGTGATAGAATATCAGGCAAAATCATTGCTGTTGGTAAGGAAGCCAATATGATGCAAGGTAAAACGCATGAAAACATAAAGACGATAAGGCCTTTGAAAGATGGTGTAATTGCCGATTTTGATGCTTCTGAAAAGATGATCAATATGTTCATCAAAAGTATTCCTGCATTGAAAAAAAGAATGTTTACTCCAGCTTTAAGAATGGTAGTATGTATTCCGTCTGGTATTACTGAGGTTGAAATGAGAGCTGTAAAAGAATCTTGTGAAAGAGTAAACGGAAAAGAAGTTTACCTAATTCATGAGCCTATGGCTGCCGCAATTGGTATTGGTATTGACATTATGCAACCAAAAGGAAACATGATTGTTGATATTGGAGGTGGTACAACTGAAATTGCAGTTATAGCACTTGGTGGTATCGTATGCGACAAATCTGTAAAAATTGCGGGTGACGTATTTACAAATGATATTGTTTATTACATGCGTACACAACACAACCTTTTTGTTGGAGAAAGTACAGCTGAAAAAATAAAAATTCAAATTGGTGCCGCTATCGAAGATTTAGATGGACCGCCAGAAGATATGTCAGTTCAAGGTAGAGATTTGCTTACTGGTAAACCTAAACAAGTTGATGTTTCTTACCGTGAAATTGCTAAAGCATTAGACAAATCGATTCAACGTATTGAAGATGCTGTAATGGAGACGTTATCTCAAACTCCTCCTGAGTTAGCTGCAGATATCTACAATACCGGTATTTATTTAGCTGGTGGTGGATCTATGCTTAGAGGTCTTGACAAACGTATTTCGCAAAAAACAGATTTACCTGTTTATATTGCTGAAGATCCGTTAAGAGCTGTAGTTCGTGGAACCGGAATGGCACTTAAAAATATTGCAAAATTTAAAAGTATCTTAATTAAATAAGATTCAAAATAACAATCAATATATTTTATAAGAGTTGAATTAATTGAATTTGACTCTTATAAAATTTGAAACCAAAAGCATATCCTGAAACAAAATAACCAAACAAGAAATGCAGCAAATTTTTAATTTCATTATAAGAAACAGTAATCGATTGCTGTTTTTGCTGCTTTTAGGTATTTCGTTGACTCTCACAATTCAATCGCATTCCTACCATAGAAGCAAAGTAATCAGTTCTGCCAACTTTTTGAGCGGAGGTGTTTACGAAAGAATCAATCGTCTTAACGAATATTTGAATCTAAAAACTGAAAATGACGAACTTGTGTTGGAAAATGCAAGATTAAAAAGTCTTTTATTCAACAAAGTAGACACCACAAAAATACCTCTGTCTGATAGTCTAAAAGGAGTAAAACCTGCGGATATTATTGTTTCAAAAGTTATTCATAACTCATACAACACGCACGAAAACTTCATTACTTTAAATTCAGGAGCAAATGACGGTATCAAACCGGACATGGGTGTTATAAACAGTTTAGGAATTGTTGGGGTTATCGATGACACCTCTCCAAGATATTCGACTGTTGTTAGTATTTTGAATATGAAATCACAGATTAATGCTAAGATTAAAAAATCAAATCATTTTGGTTCTTTAACCTGGGATGGAAAAAGTACAGGGTTTGTTCAATTAGAGGATGTTCCAAGATTAGCTTCTATCAGAAAAGGCGATACAATTGTTACAGGTGGACAATCTGTAATTTTCCCTGAAGGAATTAACATTGGTACTGTTGAGAAAATTTACATCAAGAAAAACACAAGTTATTATGTCATAGATGTTAAATTATTTAACGACATGACAAACCTGGGACATGTTTATGTTATCAAGAGTAAGGACAGAGAAGAACTTATTAATTTAGAAAACAAGGAAAAAAATGAATAGCGCTTTGTTAGTCAATATTTTTCGATTTATTATGTTATTAACAATTCAGGTTGTTATTTTCAATAATATGAATTTTTTAGGGTATATAAGTCCCTTTCCATACATTTTATACGTTATTTTGTACCCGGTAAACAGTAATAGAACCGGCTTAATCGTTTCTAGTTTCCTATTAGGATTAACAATGGACATGTTCTGCAATTCGGGCGGAATTCATGCTACGGCTTGTGTAATATTAGCGTATTACAGACCTTACATTTTTAAGTTTTCATTTGGACTGAGCTACGAATATCAAACCATTAGACTAAATGAATCATTAACACCTGAGCGATTTTCATTTATTTTAGTATCTGTCCTATTGCATCACATTGTATTATTTATCCTCGAAGCTTTTCAATTTAAGTTTATTTGGGATATTTTACTGCGAACTTTATTTAGCTCGATATTTACAATAATCACCTCAATCATAATAATTTATCTTATTAAGCCCAATAAAAGATGAGAAAAGTTCTGCTGCCCTCTTTAATTATTATTGCAGCATCTTTGCTAGTGATTAGGATATTTTATTTGCAAATTATTGATGATTCCTTCAAATTAAAATCAGAAAATAATGCAATAAAGAAGAAGTATGACTATCCTGAAAGGGGCTACATTTATGATAGACACGGCAAATTATTAGTTGCCAATCAGGCTTCTTATGATATAATGGTTATTCCGAGAGATATCAAAGAAAACCTCAACATCAACGAATTCTGCACTCTATTAAACATAACAAGAGAAGAATACGACAAAAGAATTGCAAAAGCAAAAGTCTACAGTCCAAGGCTCCCTTCTGTATTTTTAGCACAATTAAACAAAAGTGAATTTGCCGCTTTCCAGGAAAAAATCAGAAAGTATGAAGGTTTTTATTTCCAAAAAAGATCGCTTCGTGATTATGAAGTAGATTACGGTGCAAATATCTTTGGCTTTATCACACAAGTAACCGAAAATTTAATTGCCAAAAACCCATATTATAATAGTGGTGATTTAATTGGACAACAAGGTGTGGAACAAAGTTACGAAGAAGTTTTACGCGGTATAAAAGGTGTAAAATACATTCAGAAAGACAAATATAATAGAGAAATTGGTTCTTATAAAGATGGTAAATATGATACTATCGCCGTTGCCGGAGAAGACATTAATCTAACGATTGATGCTGAACTTCAAAAATATGGTGAGGAATTAATGATTAATAAAAGAGGAGGAATTGTTGCTATTGAACCTAAATCAGGTGAGATTTTAGCATTAGTCACTGCTCCATCTTATGATCCCGGAATTTTAGTTGGAAGACAAAAATCTAAAAACTATACCCTTTTATATCGTGATTCGATTGCAAAGCCTTTATACGACAGAGGACTTTTAGCCGAATATCCGCCTGGATCTCCGTTTAAAATCATGACTGGTTTAGTCGCTTTGCAAGAAGGCGTTATCAATGAGCAAACTACTTTTATGTGTCATCATGGATTTAGTTATGGCCGAGGACGTTTTATGAAATGTCACGGTTTTGGTCCACATCAATTACACAACGGAATTTACAATTCATGTAATACTTATTTTGCACAATCATACATGTTGACCATCAACAAATATAAAGATCCAGGAAAAGCTGTTGATGTATGGAGTGATCACGTAAAAAGTTTTGGCTTAGGTCAGTTTATGGGCTACGATTTACCAATCGGTAAAAGAGGAAATATCCCAACTTCTAAAACCTATAAAA
Source organism: uncultured Flavobacterium sp. (assembly GCF_963422545.1). Classification (NCBI taxonomy): domain Bacteria; kingdom Pseudomonadati; phylum Bacteroidota; class Flavobacteriia; order Flavobacteriales; family Flavobacteriaceae; genus Flavobacterium; species uncultured Flavobacterium sp. The sequence goes on along the minus strand of NZ_OY730251.1, from coordinate 196,403 downwards.
AAATCTATCCTAACGGAGGATGGAGAAGCACAACGATTGTATCGAATGCGATTGGTCAGGGAGAAGTTTTAATGACTCCTATTCAGTTAGCAAATATGATGGCAACGGTAGCTAATCAAGGTTATTACTACACGCCTCATATCATTAAAAAGATTGAAGGTAAAAAAATCGACCCTAAGTTTACCACAAAACACGTTACTACGATTGATCAGAAATATTTTCCTCCGGTTATAAGTGGTTTATTCGATGTATACAACAAAGGAACAGCTTATGCCCTTAGAGTTGAAGGTATTGACATTTGCGGAAAAACGGGTACAGCTGAGAACTTTGCCAAAATTGACGGAAAAAGAACACAGCTTAAAGATCACTCTATTTTTGTGGCTTTTGCCCCAAAGGACAATCCGAAAATTGCAATTGCTATTATGATTGAAAATGGAGGTTTTGGTGCCAATGTCGCAGGACCGATCGCGAGTTTAATGATAGAAAAATATCTAAGACATAAAATCACAAGAACCGATTTAGAAACTCGTGTTCTAAACAAAAGTTTAGCGAGTGAATATGCAAAATTAGGAGGAATGAATGAAGCCAGCGCAATTGAATCTACTCCAAAGGATTCTGTTATGAAAGCCAAAATCGTAAAGCCGAAAGTAGAAATTAAAAACATACCCATAGACACCACTAAAGAAAACTAACAAAGATTATTTCAAATGAAAAATCAAAGTGTAAAAAATAACATTGACTGGATAAGCGTTTTTATCTACATTTCGTTGGTGATATTAGGGTGGCTAAATATCTATTCATCATCATTATTATCGACAGAAGGAACTTACCAAAAACAATTAATTTTTATTGGCTGTACTATTCCTCTAATTTTTGTCGTACTTTTTGTTGATGGAAAATTTTACGAGAAATACGCCACTATAATTTTTGGAGTTGCTTTACTATCTCTTGCTGGATTATTTCTATTTGGAAAAACCATTGCCGGTCAAAGATGTTGGTACGCCATTGGAGGCTTTACTTTGCAACCATCTGAGTTTGCAAAAGCCGCTACATCATTGGCATTAGCCAAATATTTAAGTGACACTCAAATTAATTTAAAAGAAACAAACAGGCAAATTCAGGCTTTGGCTATTGTATTTTTGCCTGTATTATTGATTTTGCCGCAACCGGATCCGGGAAGTGCCCTAATCTACAGTATATTTATAATTGTATTGTACAGAGAAGGATTACCATCTTGGTATGTTTGGACTGGTTTTATCACTATTCTTTTATTTGTATTGACTCTCGTTTTAGAACCGTACGCGGTTATTTTAATAGCTTTTGGAGTACTGGCAATTATACATTTTAAAGGCAGGGTCGTAGATCGAAATATTATTTTAAGCGGTATTTTACTAGCTGTTATTTCGGCTTTTGTATTATCTGTAGATTACGTTTTTGATCATATTTTTAAACAACACCACCGTGACCGTTTCAATATTTTACTTGGAAAAACTGTCGACATGAAAGGGATTGGGTACAATACCAATCAATCGGAAATTGCAATTGGATCCGGAGGCTGGATAGGAAAAGGTTTTCTGGAAGGAACGCAAACCAAAGGAGGATTTGTTCCCGAACAACATACTGACTATATTTTTACAACTGTTGGTGAAGAATGGGGATTTGTAGGTTCGCTTGTTGTTATCTCTCTTTTTGTTGGTTTATTTTTAAGAGTAATTTATCTGGCTGAAAGACAAAAAACAAAATTCAGTCGAGTTTATGGTTACTGCGTTGCCGGAATTTTATTTATTCACTTTTTTGTAAACATTGCAATGGTTATTGGGATCTTCCCAACAATTGGAGTTCCTTTACCGTTCTTTTCTTATGGAGGTTCAGGACTCTGGGGATTCACCATTTTGCTGTTTATCTTCTTAAAAATGGATGCAAATAAAGTAAATGAGTGGTAAACCTTTTGAAAAATTAAATTTCAATTTTTTAAATTTTAAATTCCAAATTCCAATTTGCACCAGCTACTTCTGCATCGAATAACAAACAATTTAATCTAAAGACCTTTACTTAAGTTTTTCAGAAACTCGAGTTTCTTTCCTTAGATCCTTAGATTTATGTTTCTTGATTAAGATTAAGATACAAGCATAAAAATCATTCTTATAATTTCATTCTGTAAACATAGCCCATGGTTGAAACCGTGGGCTATAATAAAATAGATTGATACTAAAAATAATATCCATAAAAAAAGGTCCGAAGTTCAAAAACTTCGGACCTTTTTTTTAGTTTTTATCTTTATATTTCTTCGCTTGGTCTTTTCTTTAAAAGCTTAAGTACAACCGGAAATGTAGATATTATGATAATGATTACAATGATGTACTCTATATGTTGTTTTAAATCTATTCCTTGTTTTAAGAACACTCCGTATAAATAATGTCCTGAAAAAATCAAGATAAAAGACCACAAAAACGAACTCAAAATATTGTAGAACATAAAATTCTTCTTATTCATAGAAACTATTCCGGCAATGATTGGTGCAAAAGTTCTAAAGATTGGTAAGAAACGTGCATAAATAATTGCTTTTCCACCATATTTTTCAAAGAAATCTTTCGATTGTAACAGATATTTCTTTTTAAACCAGAAAGTATCTTCTTTTTTAAATAAATAGTATCCACTTTTGTGTCCAAACCAATAGCCTGTCATATTTCCTAAAACTCCCATTATTGCAACAAGAGTTGAAAGCAAGAATACATTAATAAAATCTCCCGGAATGTATATTACGTTTTCGATTAAATCACGACTATAAATACCTGCTAAAAAAAGCAAACTATCTCCTGGTAGAAAAAAACCTGCAAAAAGTCCTGTTTCAGCAAAAACGATAAACAAAACAATATATAAACCAATCTGAAAACCGCCAATACTTAATGTGATATAAAATTCAGGGTTGACTAATTGAGTCCAATCAAAATTATTCATAAAATGAGCTTGGTTACATGTATAAGTTCGTGAAAGTAACAATAATTTACTTCAACTACAATAAAATACAGTATTTTAAAGATAAATTAACTATTAAAAAAGCCCAAGTTATACCTGGGCTCTCTATGATTATTCTTCTCGAACATATTTACAACAAGAATGCAAATTGGCATAATCAGATTCTGTTGCCTTAACATCTTTAGTATCATGCCCAACTTTGGCAATTGCCTTGTTTAAATCTGCCGTTGACGACTTTTCTTCATTCAAAATCACCGTTAATTCATGTGAACTTATGTCCCAACTCGCCGATTTAACACCGGGAACACCAAACGCGGCTTTTTCGATACGTTTTTTACATTGTTCACAATTACCATTTACTTCTGTAGTGTATTTTAAATTCTTATTTTTCTTAGTTTGAGTTTGAGCTTGCGCTGAAAATCCCAGAAAAGTCACTAATGCAATTAAAACTATATTTTTCATTTTATTTATTATTAAAGTTTATAAATTTATTATTTTATTTTAAATCTTAATCCTGCATAATACATTTGTCCAAAAATTGGCGCATATGCTACAGAAGCATCAAAATTAGGACCAAATGGATCTTCGGCACCCAAAATTGCTTTTTGTTGTTTGTAATTTCCAATGTTTTCTCCACCAACATATACTTCAAAAACTGGTGAAAGCACTCTTGTAACCTGCATGTTCATAACAGCATAAGATGGAGACAAATCAGGAAACTGATCCGCTACAGGATTTGATGCCGTATATGGCAATTGTTGTTTCCCTGTCCAATTAAACGTATAATCAAACTTCCATTGTTTTCCATTGTTTAATTGAGTTTCATACTCCAAATTTCCTAAAAAACGATGTTTGGCTTGTAATGGACGTTGAAAAGTTCCTCTCAAATAATCAGTTTGAATATCGTAATACTTATATGCTGTTCTCAAATTCAAATTATGAATTAACTCGTAATTGAACTCAAACTGAAAGCTATTCGCAAACGAACTTCCTTTTAAATTATAAAATAAAACATCTTGCGGACTCTGCATCAAATCTACAACGGCCTGATTTTGAAAATCTGTTCTGTAGAAATCAAATCCTACTTCGGCATTTTTACTGAAAAGTTTAAACTTCTGAGAAAAACTAATTCCGTAATTCCATGCAATTTCCGGATCTAAACCATAAATTTTTCCACTATGATCTAAAATCGAAAATGTTCTGGAACTTGCAAAAAGCTGTTGGTTCTCGGCAAAAATATTAGCAGAACGTTTTCCTTTTCCTGCAGAAAAACGAATAACCCCATCCTTCCAGGGATTGTATCTCATGTGTAAACGCGGTGTCACAAAAAAGCCTAAACGGTTATGATTATCTACCCTTCCTCCCAGAATTAAACTAAAATTATCTGTATTATCATAAGTATATTCAAAGAATGCTCCAACCGAGTTATCGACTCTGCTATAATCATTTACATTCACAAATTCCTGATATTGGTCATAAGTAAAATTTAAACCGGTCGAGAACTTATGCATGGTATTGTTGATAATCGAGTTGAAGATCAAATTCGAATAAAAACTATTTTGCTTAATATCATACAAATTCAAACCAAAATAAGAGTTCTGATTATGACTATTAAAAGCATTCTGAAAACCGATACTCTGATACGGCATATCTTTAAAAACGTATCCAATTTTTGTGGAAACGTCAAAACGTTCTGTATTAATTTCTGAACCCCAATGATTTTTGGTTCCGCGATCTCTGTCTTTATCAAAATCAACTTCTCCGGTTTGTTTTTTATCATTCATATATCTGAAATTAATAAAACTTACCAAACCACTTTCGGCATCATAATACTGATATCGATTTAAAACATTGATTTGTTTTCCCAGAGGATTATCCAGAAAACCATCATTATTCATATCGTTTTTTACGACACGGGCATTTCCATGAACGAACAAACTTGTCGCCCATTTATCAGATAATTTTTTATTGAAATGTGTGTTTACCTCAAACCTTGCATCGGTAGAACCATAGACATTCAAAAAGAAAGGAACATCATTTAACGGCTTTAGAAGTTCTGTATTTATTTGTCCCGAAATGCTTTCGTAACCATTAATTACACTTCCGGCTCCTTTAGTAATCTGAACACTTTCGATCCAGGTTCCGGGCGTAAATGACAATCCGTAAGCTTGAGAAGCTCCACGTACCGAAGGAATATTCTCCTCGGTAATCATCAAATAAGGACTTGTAAGCCCCAACATTTTTATTTGTTTTGTTCCTGTTAAAGCATCAGAAAAATTCACATCGATAGACGGATTTGTCTCGAAACTTTCGGCCAAATTACAACATGCTGCTTTTAGCAATTCTTTACTTGTAATAACAGAAGTATTTGAGGTAAGCGTATAGGATTTTTTTATTCCTTTTTGCTTCTTTGTGATTTTAACTTCCTCTAAATCTTCTTGCGAAAAAGCAGATATAGAAACTAAAATCATACAAAAAAGCATGATAATTTTTTGCATAAAAAATGATTTTAATATTAATTAGAAAAACTGCTTTTATAGAAATTTTCATTAAATGAAAAATAACTAAACAGTATAGCGCAAGCCAATAAACAGCTTGATTCTAAACATTAAAATCAGGAATAAAAAATGTATTGATGGTATAATTTAAATAATGGCGGCGCATTCGCATCAGCATAATACGAAGTGATTTGATTGCTTTTAAAATTCGGGATTGATACAAAAACCATTGGTTTGTAATCCTGAATTACCGCAGGAAAATCTAATTGAAAAAAGAAAATCTTAAAAGTAGCATTGTCTGATTTTTTTTCGAAATGAACTACTTTGTCTTTACAACAAGAAGATTTTTTTTCAGATGCTCCGCAACATTTCTTTTCAGGAGATGCAGAAGCTGTAGTATTTAATGAAACAGAAGCGATTTCACCTCCACAATAATGCACGTCAAAAGCAAACCCAATGTTGGAAACCAACAATAGAAAAGCTAAAAATAATCCGGTGCATTTCTTTATATTCATACTGCAAAAATACCAAAAAAGGCTTAAAAAAGATTTAATGAAATGTTATTTTTTAAGATTTAGCTTCTGATAATAAAATGCGGGAATAAACAACAATATAAATATGGGCTGAATAATAAAACGTCTTATGTAGAAAAGAAGCCAGTTTGCATCTGGAAAATATTCAATAATAACAAAAAACATCACAAAGAGAAGTACTAGAAAAAAGCCGTACATGAAGGTACTGAATTTAAGAATTTCTATATCTTGAAACAATGTATAAATTAGCAGCAAAGACAAAACAGTATTTAGAATGTATCGAAGAAAAAGTCCCAAGAAAAGCTTAAAATAATCAATTTCAGGAAAAGGCAAATTTTGAAAATTTCCTTTGAAATAAGCTAAAAAAGGATCATAAAACAATTGATCTTCAAATGCTCTGATTAGTCCAAAACAAAACACAACCAGAATCGAAACCAGAATTTTTAATTTGTGCTTCTTTATAATATTATCTGGCATATTTTGAAAATTTATTAATCCAAATAACCCATAAAACGAATACCATTCCGTAAATGACTAAGGGGAAAAAGACTCCGTGTAAAAAATGAGCATACCCGGGAAAATTATAAACCAAAACTACTAAGAAAGCAATTCGGGCAACGTTACAAATATAAATCAGAAAAATTCCAAGCAAGATAAAAAGAAACGTTGGTTTAAATTTTCCTGAGAAAGCAACGACAAACGAAACAAACAAAATAGTAACACTAATAGCATTACAGCCTTCAATGATTCGTGCCATATGTTTTTTATTATACCAAATATCTAACCAGGGATTATGCCGGTTTATATCTACTTTAAAATCGGTATTGAACAACTGCATTAATTGTTCGACATTGCGGCCTACGATTTTCGTAATTCCGTCAACATCATTTAGTCCAAAACTATTCAAATAGAACTTATAAATAAATGTAAGTACAATATAAGCAGCAAAAAAAGTACCTATAAAAATCAGGAAAGGCTTGAACTGTATTAAATATTTTCTCAAAGGGATTTTTTTTTTCAAATTTATGTATTTTTTGAGTTTAGCTTTAAATACTTTTGTATAAAATTTTTATATCATGACATTTCAGGAATTACAACCAAAAATAAGCGCTATTGTAGCTGACACTAATACTCTTAGAGACGAAAAATTATTAGCCATTTGCCAACTTTTAAATGCAAATGTAGAATATTACAATTGGGTTGGTTTTTATTTTGCCAATCATGAAAACAAAACCCTACACTTAGGCCCTTATGTTGGTGCAGAAACTGACCATACTGTTATTCCGTTTGGAAAAGGAATCTGCGGACAAGTAGCCGAAAGCAATGCAAATTTTGTCGTACCGGATGTTGCCGCTCAAGACAATTATATTGCCTGCAGTTTTACTGTTAAATCAGAAATTGTAGTTCCTTTATTTGTTGATGGAGTAAATATTGGCCAAATTGATATTGACAGCCACGTTATTGATCCGTTTACTGAAGCTGATGAAAGATTTTTAGAGTTTGTAAATCAAGAAGTTGCAAAATTGTATTAAAATCATTCTTTTTTTATTTCTAACCTTCCAAATCAATTTATGAAAAACTACTCTTTGCTTGCGTTTTTACTTTTAATTCCCATTTTACTTTTTTCTCAAAACTCTACAGATAAAACGGTGTATTTTGATTCAATTTGGAAAGAAACAACAAAAGAAAATTACAAATATTACAGAATCGTAAAAGATTATTATAGCGAAAAAGATTTGTATCAAATTTATGATTACTACAAATCCGGTGTTCTGCAAATGGAAGGAACATCAAAAACAAAAGATGGTAATACAAAAGAAGGTCAATACATTTTTTATTATGAAAACGGGAATAAAAAAAGTACTCAAAATTATTATAAGTCCAGACTAACAGGAAAACTTCTGGAGTGGTACGAAAACGGAAATCCAAAATTAGAAGGAGAATATATCGATTCTGAAAAAGGTTTTAATTCTGACTTTAAAACGTATCAATATTGGAATTACAAAAACGAACACCTTGTAATTAACGGTAATGGAAATTATGAGGAAACTGATGGAAGCAGGTCTGTAAAAGGAAAAATAAAAAACGGATTTAAAGATGGTGTTTGGACAGGTATTGATAAAAAAATGAATTATCAATACACTGATCTTTATAAAAAAGGAGAATTTATTTCGGGGAAAAACATAGATTCTTCTGGAGTTGAACATGAATACAATGTTTTGGAATTAAAAGCAATGCCCAAAAAAGGAATTCAGGACTTCTATAATTATGTTGGAAAAAATTTCACAAAAACCAGAGAAGCTTTCCAAAATAAAATAAGCGGTAAATTATTTGTTACCTTTATTATAGATAAAGATGGTAAAATTATCGAACCAAAAGTTATCAAATCATTAGGATACGGCCTTGATGAAGAAGCAATAAGAGTAATTACCAGTTATGAGAATTGGATTCCTGGTCAGCAAAGAGGCGTTAATGTTCGTGTACTTTATTCTATACCTATAACTGTTAACTTATAAAAGAATATTTTTTTTAGTTGATTTAAAAACACTCAAAAAAGAAGAATCGCAGTTTTAGGTTCTTTTTTTCAGATTCTTTTAGTTTTGTTTGATTTTTTTGTTTTTTTAACCTAATTTTGCACCCGTCTTACAAAAGTTGTATGACATACATAAAAATCATTAAATAATATTGGAATGTATTTAACTAAAGAAAAAAAGGAAGAGATTTTCGCACAACACGGTAGCGCAACAAATACTGGAAGTGCAGAAGGTCAAATTGCATTGTTCACTTACAGAATTTCACACTTAACTGAACACTTGAAAAAAAATCGTCACGATTACAACACTGAGCGTTCACTTGTACTATTAGTAGGTAAAAGAAGAGCTTTGTTAGATTACTTGAAAAAGAAAGAGATCAACAGATATCGTGAGATTATCAAAGTATTGAATATCAGAAAATAATCAATATAGAAAAGAGGTGCGAGAGTGCCTCTTTTTGTTTTTACATTACAAGCATTTTATAAGAAAAAAAGTTTGGTTTTTCATTGGGTTTTAGAAACAACAACTACACACACAACAACTACAACACAACTAAAACCCATTGTATAACCAATAAGGAAAAATTATGATTCCACAATTATTTGTAGAAAAGATCGATTTAGGTGATGGCAGAAGCATCACAATCGAGACAGGACGTTTAGCTAAACAAGCTGATGGCTCTGTAGTAGTAAGAATGGGCGACACAATGATTCTTGCGACAGCAGTTTCAGCGCGTACGTCAAACCCAGGTGTTGATTTTTTACCATTAACGGTAGATTATCGCGAAAAATTTGCAGCAGCAGGTCGTTTCCCAGGAGGTTTCTTTAAAAGAGAAGCTCGTCCAAGTGATAGCGAAGTATTAACAATGAGATTAGTAGACCGTGTTTTACGTCCGCTTTTCCCAGATGATTACCATGCTGAAACGCAAGTTATGATTCAATTAATGTCTCATGACGAAGAAGTTATGCCAGACGCTTTAGCTGGTTTAGCTGCATCTGCAGCATTAGCAGTTTCAGACATTCCTTTTTATAACTTAATTTCTGAAGTACGTGTTGCACGTATCGACGGAAAATTTGTTATCAATCCAAGCAGAGTAGACTTAGAAAAATCTGATATCGACATGATGATTGGAGCTTCTTTAGACTCAGTTGCCATGGTTGAAGGTGAGATGAAAGAAATTTCAGAAGCTGAAATGGTTGAAGCAATTAAATTTGCTCACGAAGCTATTAAAGTTCAAATTCACGCACAATTGCGTTTACAAGCTGCTTTTGGTAAAAAAGAAATTCGTACTTACGAAGGTGAGAAAGAAAACGAAGAAATCTATAAAAAAGTAAAAGCTGCTGCATACGATAAAATTTATGCTATTGCAAAAGTTGGTTCAGCTAAACACGAAAGAGGAGCTGCATTTGCTGAAGTAAAAGAAGAAGTAAAAGCTTTATTTACAGAAGAAGAATTAGCTGCTGACGGAGATTTAGTTTCTAAATATTTCTACAAAACAAACAAAGAAGCTGTTCGTAATGTAGTATTAGAATTAGGAGTTCGTTTAGATGGTAGAAAAACAACAGACATCAGACCAATTTGGTGTGAAACTGATTATTTACCAAGAGTTCACGGTTCATCTTTATTTACACGTGGAGAAACTCAAGCATTGGCAACTGTAACTTTAGGAACTTCAAGAGAAGCTAACCAAATTGATTCTCCATCTGAACAAGGTGAAGAGAAATTCTATTTACACTATAACTTCCCTCCTTTCTCTACTGGTGAAGCAAAACCTCTAAGAGGAACTTCAAGAAGAGAAGTTGGTCACGGTAACTTAGCTCAAAGAGCTTTAAAAAACATGATTCCTGCTGATTGTCCTTACACAATTCGTATTGTTTCTGAAGTATTAGAATCTAACGGTTCTTCTTCTATGGCAACAGTTTGTGCTGGAACAATGGCTTTGATGGATGCTGGAGTTCAAATGGTGAAACCAGTTTCTGGAATCGCTATGGGATTAATTACTGATGGTGAGAAATTTGCTGTATTGTCAGATATTTTAGGTGATGAAGATCACTTAGGAGATATGGACTTTAAAGTAACCGGAACTGCTGATGGTATTACAGCTTGTCAAATGGACATTAAAATTGATGGTTTACGTTACGACATTATGGAGCAAGCTTTAGGGCAAGCACGTGAAGGACGTATGCACATCTTAGGAAAATTAACTGAAACTATCGCTGCACCAAGAGCTGATGTAAAAGCTCATGCACCAAAAATCATTACCAGAACTATTCCTGGAAACTTTATTGGCGCATTAATTGGACCTGGAGGAAAAGTAATTCAAGAATTACAAAAAGCTACAGGAACAACTATTGTAATCAACGAAGTTGATGAACAAGGTGTTATCGAAATCTTAGGTACAGATCCTGCTGGAATTGAAGCAGTATTGGCAAAAATTAAGTCAATCACTTTCAAACCACAAATGGGAGAAGCTTATGAGGTAAAAGTTATTAAAATGTTAGATTTTGGAGCTGTCGTAGAATATACTGCTGCACCAGGAAACGAAGTTTTATTACACGTATCTGAATTAGCTTGGGAACGTACTGAAAATGTTACTGATGTTGTAAACATGGGTGACGTATTTGAAGTGAAATACCTAGGAGTTGATCCTAAAACTAAAAAAGAAAAAGTGTCAAGAAAAGCACTTTTACAAAGACCTCCACGTGAGGAGAAAAAAGAGTAATCAGATCTTAGTTTACTAAAGGTTTATTCATAGAAAGCCCCAATTCATTTGTTTGAATTGGGGCTTTTCGTTTTTAGCGTTTCTTCAAAAAAACTAGTGCATTTTTAATTTTTCAAAGCATTTGTTTAAAAAAAATACCCATTATTTAAACAAAATGAGGTTTCCCGTAAAAAAATATAGAATTTTTATTACATTTTAACATTTGTTCAATGTTTTGTGAGATCTTTTTTTAATACTTTTGAAATTCATCAAATCAAAAACATAAAACCACGAATCCTTTGAAAAATTATCAAAAAAAAACTATTTATCTTTTGATATTTAGTTCGCTCTTAAACATTTCATATTTACATTCCCAAACTAATGAAAAATCCTCACTCTACGATTACTTCGACAGTACTGTAGGAAAAGACAATCTCAATATTAATAATGGAGTTGTTCATAGTGAGCCCTTCCGGCCAATGCCAAACAAAAACAGATACTATGTTGATGAGTTCAATATTGGTAATCTAAGCTTTGAAGGCGAAATCTATACAAATGTCAATCTCAAATACGATATTTATGATGATCAGATTATATACAAGCAAAATGGGGAGTCAGAGAACCTCCCTATCACACTTATAAAAGACAAAGTTGATTTTTTCAGTTTTAAGAATAAAAAATTTGCCAACTTAAAATCAGAGTCCATCAAATTCCCTAACCTCATAAACGGTATATATGAGGAATCTTATTCCGGAAGCGATGTTTCTCTTTACATTAAACACCGAAAAGAAAAAATCAAAATATTCCAATCAGATGGTGTATACTATAATTTTATCTACAACATCGATTTTATCCTAAAATACAACAACTTTTTTTACAAGGTTCAATCAGAAAAAGATGTAAAAAAGATCTTTCCATCAATTAAAAAAGAAATTAACGATTATTACGGAAGTAATAAAAAGTTAGAACGATCAGACAAAAACCTATTCATGGAAAATCTGACGAAACAAATTAATGGTCTTCTAAAAAAAAGTTCTAATTAAATGAAAAAAATTACTCTCTTAATATTATTACTAGCCTTTCAGCACATTATATACTCTCAGGTAATCAGCGACAAAGTTTCGGTAGAATTTAAAAATGCAAATCTTAAAACTGCTATTCAAAATATAGAACAAGCTTCTTATTATAAATTCTATTTTGATGAAAAATGGTTAGCAACCGACAGTACTACTATATCAAAACAATTTAAAGAAGTTCGCATTGGTGAAGTTCTTGAAGATGTTTTTCAGAACACCAGCTTTAATTTTTTTATTGCTGATAATAAAATCATACTAACCAATAATAGCATTATATACAATCAACTGCCTGATGACTATTTTGGCGTTCCTTTAGAAAAAAACGAAAACGGAGAAATGGTAGCTCCTGTTTTTTATCAGCAATATGACTCCATAAAAAGGACAAACTCCAGAAATCCTAATAAAAACATGAGAGATGTTGTTCTTATTGGTAAAGAAGTGAAAAATCAAAAAAAGAAAACCTATACGCTCTCAGGTTTTGTCAGAGGTGGAAAAAACAGACATGGCGTTGCAAACGTTTTGATAAAAATTCCGAATACTGAATTTACTGCAACTACCGATAAAACCGGATTTTATAAATTACAAGTGCCTGCGGGTATGAGTACGGTTGAAACCGAAACTTTTTCATACGATAAAGTAACCAAAAACATTATGGTATATAATGATGGTACTTTAAACTTTAACGTCGTAGATAATATTAACCAACTTGATGAAGTTTTAGTAAAAACAAATAAGAGCAAGAATGCAAAAGCAGCAATTACCGGAGTAACAACTATTGATTCTGAAGGAATTAAAAACGTCCCTTTAGTATTAGGTGAACGTGATATCTTAAAAGTTGCCTTAACATTACCTGGAATAAAAACGGCTGGAGAAGGTTCAGCAGGATACAATGTTAGAGGTGGTAAAGAAGATCAGAATTTATTTTTACTAGACAATGCTGTTTTGTATAATCCAAATCACTTTTTTGGTTTTTTTACAGCTTTAAATCCTTATACTACAAAAAAAGTTGACATTTATAAAGGAAGTATTCCTGCGGAATTTGGAGGAAGACTATCTTCTGTTTTTGACATTACTTCTAAAACAGGAAATTTCAACAAATTTGAAGGCGAAGGAGGAATTGGACCTGCAACAAGCAACCTGATGATTTCGACTCCAATAGTTAAAGGGAAATCAAGTTTAGTTGTTGGAGGAAGAGCCAGTTACTCTGATTGGATTTTAAAAAGCCTGGACGATGAGAAGTTAAAAAATAGCCAAGCTTCATTTTATGATCTTATTTTAAAGTACAATCACAAAATAAATGCTAATAACGATATTGAATCTACATTATATTATAGTCATGATAAATTTAGTGTTTCATCTGATTCATTGTATAAGTACAGCAACAGATTAGCTACAATAAAATGGAATCATACTTTTAACGAAAAGAATAAAGGTTCATTACTCTTCACCAATAGCGAATACAAATTCAACATTGATTATCAGTCTTCCGGAATAAATTCATTTGATTTTGGATATAAAATTAATGAGACTCAGGGGCAGCTAAAAATGATTTATTTATATAATGAAAAGCATAAATTTAGCTACGGTTTATCTAGTAAATTATATGGTATTAATCCTGGGTATCTTAGACCGGAAAATCCTAAATCTACTTTAATTCCTATTGAAATAGAAAAAGAGCGAGGTTTAGAATCTGCAGCTTACATTGGTGATAATTATAAAATTAATGACAAATTTTTACTTGATTTTGGTTTAAGGTATTCTTCATTTGCATCATTGGGACCATCTACCCAAAGAGTGTATCAAGACAATCTTCCTATCAGTGACGCTACTGTTGTTGAAACTAAAACGTATAAAAACAATGAAGTAATAAAACGATATGGCGGATTAGAACCTAGAATTGCTGCCAGATATTTTATCACTGATGATTTTTCTGTTCGTGCCAGTTACGATAAAACTTATCAATATATCCATTTGTTATCAAATAATACAACGCAATCTCCAACGGATATCTGGAAACTTTCTGATTTGAATGTAAAACCAGAAAGCGCACAACAAGTTTCTCTTGGATTTTATAAGAATTTAAAAAATGACGAATTAGAGCTTAGTTTAGAAGGATATTATAAAAAATCAAAAAACATTCTTGATTATAAAGTTGGTGCTGACTTACTACTAAACCAAAATATCGAAACCGAGCTTTTACAAGGAGACGGAAAAGCTTATGGTATTGAAGTATTACTAAAAAAACAAGTTGGCAGACTTAACGGATGGTTGGGATATACATACTCAAGATCATTAATAAAATTAAACAGTCAGTTTAACGAAGAAAAAGTAAACGACGGAAAATATTTTGCTTCTAATTTTGACAAACCACATGATTTTAGTGCAGTATTAAACTACAGGATTACAAAACGTTATAGTTTTTCAAGTAATTTTATATACCAAACAGGACGACCAATAACGTACCCAATTGGAACTTATGATTACGGAAATGCAAAATACACTGTTTATAGTGATCGTAATAAATTTAGAATTCCGGATTATTTCAGACTAGATATTGGTTTTAATATTGAAGGAAATCATAAGATAAAAAAATTAGCGCATAGCTTTTGGAACATTTCAGTTTATAATGTTTTAGGAAGAAACAATCCTTACTCTGTGTTTTTTGTAACAGACAAAGGACAAATAAAAGCCTATAAGACTTCTATATTTTCGATTCCTATTCCAAGTATTACCTATAATTTCAAGTTTTAAGTTATGGAATATTTTAAATATAAAATCTCAATTTTTCTTCTTCTGGCACTTGCTATAACCGGCTGTACAGAACAATACGCTTTTAAAAACACTGATTTTGAAAGTGCACTTGTTGTTGAAGGAACGATAACAAATGAATTTAAGAACCAAATTATTCGACTTTCTCAGGTATATCAATTAGAAGAAACAGGGCCAAGACTTGAAACTGGCGCAAATGTTTTTATTCGTGATGATCAAGGAAATGAATATCAATTTGAACAAAAAGATACTGTATATGTTTCTCTCACTCAATTTAAAGCTGAGCCTGGAAGAAAATATCAATTAAAGATTAGAACAAAAGGAGGCAAAAACTATACTTCTGATGAACAGACTTTAACTACCGAAACTAAGATCGACAATGTTACGGCAACTGTTGAGAATGTTTTAGGACAACGCGGAGTTCAGATAAATGTAAATAGTTATGACCCAACAAATACTTCGAAATATTACAGATATGAGTATGCTGAAACGTATAAAATTATAGCACCTCAGTGGTATTTCCTGGAGGCTAACGTATATACAATTCCGGCCAATCCGGGGGATCCTAAAAATGATATTCCAGCCACTCCGGCATCAGAAGATATTAGGGTAACTCCAAGAACAACTGAAGCCAAAACTTGTTTTTCTACTAAAAAATCTGAAGCTATTATCCTAAACAATACCAATAGTCTTAGTGAAGATCGCGTGCACTTTCCGGTACGTTTTATTAGCGATCAAAACTATATTATATCACATCGTTATAGCATTTTTGTAAAGCAATATGTTCAAAATTTAGCCGCTCATACTTATTATAAAACATTAAGAGATTTATCATCATCCGGAAATATACTTTCGCCTAAACAACCCGGATTCTTTTACGGAAACATAAAATCAGTAGAAAATCCTACTGAAAAAGTAATTGGTTTTTTTGAAGTTTCTTCTGTCTCTTCAGAAAGAATTTACTTTAATTATACAGATTTATTCCCAAAAGAACCTCTTCCTCCTTATTACGAAACGAACTGTGAGCCAGAAATGTTTCTGAATTGCGATGGTCTTCTTCCATGTAGAGGAGCCGCACTACGTTCGCTGCTTCGTACAAGATCCAGCGTAATGTCGTCATGGAATTACTTGTCCGATTTTTTCTTAGTAAAAGGCGCATGCGGAGATTGTACTACTTTTTCGTCTAATATAGTCCCTCCTTTCTGGGTAGATTAATTCCTTTTAAAATTCATGAAACATTTCAAATATAAAATCTTAATTTTCATTTTTCTCGCTCTTGCCATAACGGGCTGTACAGAACAGTACGCTTTTAAAAACAATGATTTTGAAAGCGCTCTTGTTGTCGAAGGGACAATTACAAATGAAATAAAAAATCAAACGATAAGAGTTTCTCAAGTTTACCAACTCGACGAAACGGGACCTAAATTTGAAACCGGCGCCAACGTTTTTGTTACCGATGATCAAGGAAATGAGTATCAATTTGAACAAAAAGATACCGTTTATGCTTCTCTTACTCAATTTAGAGCAGAGCCTGGAAGAAAGTATCAGTTAAAAATCAAAACCAAAACAGGCAAAAACTATATTTCGGATGAGCAAACTTTAACTACAGAAACTAAGATTGATAATATAACGGCAACAGTTGAAAATGTTTCAGGACAGCATGGCGTTCAAATAAATGTAAATAGTTATGACCCAACAAATACTTCAAAATATTATAGATATGAGTATAGTGAAACTTATAAAATAGTAGCACCTCTTTGGGCTCCGCTTGAGACAAGTCTTAAAATATTTCCGGCAATTCCACCAGATCCAGCCCATGATATACCTGGGTCGCCAGCAATGGAAGGCATATTAGTATCCCTTAGAACAGTTCAAAACAAAACCTGTTTTTCTACTAAAAAATCTGAAGCTATTATTCTAAACAATACTAATAGCAGTAGTGAAGATCGTGTGCACTTTCCGGTACGATTTATTAGTAACCAAAACTATATCATATCACATCGTTATAGCATTTTTGTAAAACAGTATGTTCAAAATTTAGCTGCATATACTTATTATAAAACATTAAGAGACTTGTCGACATCGGGAAGCATACTTTCACCCAAACAACCCGGATTCTTTTATGGCAATATAAAATCCGTAGAAAATCCTGGCGAAAAAGTGATTGGCTTTTTTGAAGTATCTTCTGTCTCTTCAGAAAGAATTTACTTCAATTATAGTGATTTATTTCCTAACGAACCGCTTCCACCTTACTATGAAAGTGATTGTCATATTGAAGCTTATGACGATTGTCCCGGAGATCTTCCTTGCAGAAGACAAGTACTACGTTCTCTTATCCGCACAAAAGCAGCATCACTTGTTTCATATAATGGCTTTACAGTTTATTCTATGGTAAAAGCTCCGTGTGGAGATTGTACTACTTTTTCATCTAATATCGTTCCTCCTTTCTGGATAGATTAATACTTTTTAAAATTTATGAAACAATTTTCAATATACAATCAGGCAAATATTTTGGTTCGAATCAAACAATTCTTAGTTTTAACTCTTTTGTTGACAAACAGTTTTTTTGTTTGTGCTCAAAACAGCACGCAAAACAAGAACCTAAACATCTCAATGCAGGAAACTATTTTTCTTCATTCAAATACAACAACTTTCTTAACGGGAGAAACTTTGTATTATAAATTGTTTTGCTTAAATCCAATTAATAATACCCCAAGTCACATCAGTAAAATAGCTTATATCGAACTGGTTGATCATGATAAAAGTTCGCTTCAAAAAAACAAAGTTTACCTTGAAAAAGGAATCGGAGCCGGCGAATACTTTATACCTACTACTCTAAAAACGGGTAACTATAAAGTAATTGCTTACACAAAATGGATGCTTAACAATCCTAAATCGCAAACGAATGAAATAGATATTTTCATCATTAATCCATTCCAAACTCAGGAACCTAATGAGAATATAACTTTTGACCTCGCTGCAAAAAGCACCATTTCGACTGCTCAAAGTCCAGAATCTTCAAGTCCAAGCAATGAAAAAAGAGTTGATTTTGAATTTGATAAAGACAGTTATTACACTAGAGAAAAAGCGAACCTAAAAATAAAATCGGTTACAGGAGCTATTGAAAAAGGAACCTACTCGATTTCGATTAGAAAAACAGATCAAATCCCGACTTTAAAACAATTAAGCCCTCAAGAATTTGCAAAAAAAACTGCTAATAATTATACTGATTATAATACAACGTACTTTACTTATACACCTGAATTGAGATCAGAATTAATTACCGGAACAATTGTGTCTAAAAGCAATCTTCCTGTAAATGACAAATCACTCTCGCTTTCTTTACCAGGAAAAGAGTTTGTGTTAAAAATAGTCAAAACAAATGCTCAGGGAAAATTCGCCTTTTTATTGGATAAATTTCCTAATTTCTCTAATGCAATAGTACAAGTGCTGGACGATAAAAGTGCCGATTATTCTATAGTTTTTGATGCATTCCCAAAATTCGATACTTCGTCATTGCAGTTTACGTCAAAACTTAATTTGACGCCTGATCTTAAAAAAGATATTGAAGAGCGATCTACAGCAAGCCAGATTCAAAATGCTTATTATCAAATCAAGAAAGACAGTTTAGTAACCGAAGCCGTAATAAGTCCGTTTTTTAATACTATCGAAAAAGCGTATGTTCTTGATGATTACACGCGTTTTCCAACACTAAAAGAGAATATTGTAGAAGTTATAATTGAACTTTATTACCGTAAAGAAAATGGTAAGTATCAATTACGCGTTCGAAACGACCACAAAGATCTCGAAATGTACGGCAAACCTTTAGTTCTTGTTGACGGACTTTTAATTCAAGATCCAAGTGACCTTTTTGATTATAATATGGGGAATGTCGATAAAGTTAGCCTTATCAACGAACCGTATGTTTATGGCCCGAACTTATATGGCGGAATGATTAGTTTTGAAACCAAAAACAGTGATTTTGCGACTAATTATGCCAAAAAATATCTAAAAACAATGGAAATTCAGAGACCAAATCCTGAGAAAGTATATAATAATCCAGATTATACTGCGGGAAACAATCTGCAAAGAATTCCAGATTACAGATATCAATTGTTATGGAAACCAAATGTGAAATTAGATCAAAAAGAAGATAACATACCTTTTTACACTTCAGATCTAAAAGGAAATTTTGAAGTTGTTCTGGAAGGTTTTACTGAAAGCGGACAACCAGTTTACGTTTCAAAAACTATCACCGTCAAGTAAAATGTGTGTGTGTTTTGAGGACTTAAGCAATAAAACGATCTAAATTCCAAAGGAGATATAGCTAAATAGTTAGTACAATTAGAGTTAATTAATAAAAACTAAAGGTATTTCATACTTTATTCAAAGAAAAAAAATACCTTTAGCGTACCAAAAATAAAAATATTAACCCTAAAAACCCTATTATGACATTGAAAGTTGTACAAAACACACAAATCAACAGCGAAGATTTTATATTTAAAGACATACAAAATATAACTTTTCCAATTCCTCCCTTGGCTTCGGCAAACTTTTATAAGAATGACGGAGTACCAACATTAAAAATCTGTGCTACGCTATATATCAATTCTAAAGGAACAGAAAAACCGACAGTCCAAAAAGTAATAGAACAAGATAATACTTTCACAATTTATTTTGACTACGAATGGGACGAGATTTCCCCGGAGACTTATAATGTCTATTATGTAGAAACAGATTACACCTCTGACACTGTTGGAAACATCACAGAAGTTATTTCTTTCTTAAAATATACAACTTCAACAACTGTTTTAGGCCCTGGCGACGGAACAGATCCGACAACTTCTAGAGGTACAAAGACAAGTGCAGGATCTTTATAGAGCCAAACTATATTACACTACTATTTAGTGTTTTGTATAAATATTTAATGATGATTTAATTTACAATACATAATTATTAACACAATTAAGAATTAGTGATTTTATAAAGTACCAATAGCCAATAATGATTCAAAAAGTACATAATTTAATTTTTCTGTTTCTTTTTTTACCTTCAATAATTTTCTCACAACAAGGAAAAAGCTTGAATTATTTTGAAATTGCTATTCAAAGAAAAGCAAATTCCATAAAAAACGAAAAGAATTTTAACAAAGCACACTACTTTTTTTTAAAAAAAGAATGGGATTCCACATTGGTGTATTCGATGAAACAACTGAATTCTAAGTCTGATTTAGAAACAATAGATTATTGTCATTATTTTAGAGGTCATTCATTAAGAGAGAAAGAACTCTATAAACAAGCAAGCATTGAATTTAGCTTAATAAACAAATCTTTCCAATATTATTATCTCGTTGATAATAATATTGGATTATTGTTTTATCATGAAAAAAATTTCAAAAAAGCAATTGTTTATTATTTGAAAGCCGAAAAAGAGATATTAAACCATAAAGATGAAAATGAAATAGCTATTTTGTATGCGAATATAGGAATCTGTTATTTACATTTAAATCAATATACAAAAGCAGAATCTTATTTAAAAAAAGACGCTGTTTTAAATCCCAAACAGATTACAAAAAGTGTAATTCGAGCCAATATTAATATTGCAAATCTCTATTATCTACAATATAAAGATAAACAAGCCATATACTATTTTGAAAAAGCATATGCTTTATCTAAAAATATAAAAAATTTCGACTTAAAATACACTACAGCATTCAATATGGCTATTGTAGAAGAAAACAAAGGTAATCTCAAAAAAGCTTTAGAATACAGAAAAGAATCCGAGCAATGGCTAGATTCTTTAAACAATCAAAACAAAATTTGGGCAGTTGCCGATTATGAGAAGAAATTTGCTGTAGCTCAAAAACAAAAACAGATTAGAGTACTTGAAGTCGAAAATAAACTTAAAAAGGCACAACGCAATGGTTTGTTTTTCTCCGCAATTGGCTTATTATTAATTTTAACTGCTGGTGTTTATCTGTATGCTCAAAAAATAAAGAACGCCAAAATTATATTACTTCAAAAGAATAAACTCGACGAACTAAATGCTACTAAAGATCAATTGTTCTCGATTGTAAGTCATGATTTAAGATCTTCTGTAAATGCACTCAAAACAAGTAACTCTAAATTATCTGCGACTCTGGAAACCAAAAATTATGACGAGCTAAACCAACTTATCATACAAAATAGCAGTATTGCCAATGGCGCTTACAGGTTATTAGATAATTTATTGCACTGGGCGATGCTACAAACCAAGCAATTGTATTTTCATAAAGAATCGGTCCATTTATATTCTGTCGTACAGCAAATTGAATATAATTATAAACCATTGCTTCTTGATAAAGCGATTACCTTTGAGAATTTGGTTCCAAAAAATATCTTTATCTTCGTAGACCTCGATTCGTTAAAGATTGTACTTCGAAATCTATTAGACAATGCAATTAAATTTTCTAATGAAAACGGAAAAATTAGCTTTTACACAGAAGACACAAATACTGATTTTTGTAAACTTATCATTGAGGATTCTGGTATAGGAATGAAAGAAAGCACGATTCAAGAATTACTTTCAGATGGTGAATTGCTAGCCAAGAAAAACAATTCTGAAATTATCGGAACTGGTTTAGGTTTGCAATTATCTAAACAAATGATCAAGAAAAATAGTGGAACCTTAACTATAGAAAGCGAACTCAATCAAGGAACTAAAATGATTCTGACTTTCCCAAAAACAATTGTATAGTATATCAATTTAAAACAAAGCAAATCCTGTTATTTTTTTGCAATAACCTATTATACAAATAAATTAATTAATTACACTCCAATTAATCCTACATTTTTTATACACTAATCTTATTTTTTTGCTTATTTTTATACTCGACCCAAAAAATGAAACAACATGAAAAACAAAGCACCGCAAACCACAAACACAGAGAAAACATCAAACCTTAAAAACTTCACTTCTCTTTCCACAAAACAATTACAAACTATTTTAGGAGGAACAGATCCAACATTATCAAGAGGTACAAGAACAAGTTCGGGAGATTAATCAAAAAGTAAGTACTTCGTTCGTTAGATTCAAAAAATTAAAACAAAAACTATGAAAAATAAAGCAACTACAAACACGACGAAAACATCAAACCTTAAAAACTTCACTGCTCTTTCCAAAAAACAATTACAAACTATTTTAGGAGGAACAGATCCAACAATATCTAGAGGAACAAGAACAAGTATTCCTGATTAATCAAAAAGCAAATGCTTCACTGGAGTAAAAAATTTAAAACAAAAAGTATATGAAAAATAAAGCAGCCACAAACACGGAGAAAACATCAAACCTGAAAAACTTCACTCCTCTTTCCAGAAAACAATTGCAAACTATTTTAGGAGGAGGAGATCCAACATTATCTAGAGGTACAAAAACAAGTATACCTGATTAATCCAAAGCAGGTGTATTCTATTTTAGAAAAAATCTTAACCAAAATTGAATTTATAGAATGCAAATAACAACAACCTCAATATTTGGATAAATGCCCTTAAAAAACACGCTTTAAACAATCTTTTTCCTATAATAATTCTTTACTTTACTCCACTAAAAGTTTTACTAAAAATACTTGCTTTCCCAAAAACGATAAACAATGGATAACATCAATGTTTTAATCATAGAAGATACTCCAGAACAAGGTGATGCACTTACCAAAGTATTGCTTGAAAATAATTATACTGTTGCTGGAGTCGCCGGAAATTTTACTGATGCTATTAAGCTTTTTTACGAAAACACCGTTGATCTTATTATTATCGATGTGTTTCTGGACGGAAAACCAGACGGAATTACTTTTGCTGAGTCTATAAATATTATTCCGAATGCTTCAAAACCATTTGTCTTTTTAACCAGTTCACAAGATCGCCAGATTTTTGAACGTGCAAAACTTACAAAACCTTTCAGTTTTTTAATGAAACCTTTTAATGAGTTAGAATTACTATATGCTATAGAAATGGCGGTTGAAAAATTCTATCAACAAACAAATGTGTTTTTAAGCGAAGAACAAAATACCGTAATTAGCAATGATTACTTATTTATAAAGAAGAAAAACTCACTAAAAAAAGTAGCCATAAACGACATTATATATATTGAAGTCGAAGAACGATATTGCAACATTATTACCGAAAAAGAAAAATTCGTCATTCAAATTTCGCTGACCAAGATCAGTAATTTATTAGACAAAAATAAATTCATAAAAACGCATCGAAACACTATTGTCAATACAGACAAAATTGAAGAAATCATTCTTGCCGATAATCTTGTTATTCTAAAAGGAAATCACAAAATAAACTTAAGTGATACTTATAAAGATTTTATAAAAAAGATGAATATTTTGTCTTAAAAACAATCCTTTTTAATCGAAAAGCCTCAAATCCTCTTTATTTCGAAGGGGATTTTTTTGTTTTACTACAAAACTCTAATACTAAGTCCTTTAAAGATTTCATGACACGAAAACAGGTTTTCATGACATTTCTCTGCTACAACGCCAAAATCAAAATTAATTTTACACTCTAAAACAACAAAAACAGCTATAAATGAGAATCGCGTTAATCAACCAGCCTGAAATGAAACTTTTGTCAATAATAAAAAAAATAATCAATAATCCCTGGGTTGGAATTGTTGTCTCACTAGCTGTAATCATTCCGTCTTTATACCAAATTCTGGATGATGTTACAATTCTCAGAAAAGAATATCTATTACTATTAATTGCACTTCCAATCTATATAAAATCACTTAAGAAGATATTTGACGAAATTTTAAACGCTTCTGATGATTTTTTAGAGTAAAATAAATTTTTAAATCCATAATAAAACACTCATAATTAAATCTTTAACACTGATTGTTTTTCTTTTTTTAAATATTTTTTATCTAATTGTAACTTTTTTGTATCTTCCTACGTATAACCATTTGTACACTTAAAAATTGAGGAGACAAAAAACATGAGACAACTTAAAATCACCAAGCAGGTAACCAATCGTGAAACTGCATCGTTAGACAAATACCTACAAGAAATTGGAAAAGTTGACCTAATTACCGCTGATGAAGAGGTAGAATTAGCACAAAGAATTAAGGCTGGTGATCAAAGAGCATTAGAAAAATTAACAAAAGCCAACCTACGTTTCGTTGTATCGGTTGCTAAACAATATCAAAACCAAGGATTAACTCTTCCTGACTTAATTAATGAAGGAAACTTAGGTTTAATTAAAGCGGCTCAACGTTTTGATGAAACTCGTGGTTTCAAATTCATCTCTTATGCTGTATGGTGGATTCGTCAATCGATTCTACAGGCTTTGGCAGAACAATCTCGTATTGTTCGTTTACCATTAAACAAAATTGGTTCTATCAATAAAATCAACAAAATGTATGCTTTATTAGAGCAATCTAACGAGCGTCCACCTTCTGCTGAAGAAATTGCAAAAGAACTTGACATGACAGTAAATGACGTAAAAGAGTCTATGAAAAACTCTGGTCGTCACTTATCTATGGATGCACCTCTTGTTGAAGGGGAAGATTCTAACCTTTATGACGTTTTACGTTCTGGAGAATCTCCAAACCCGGACAGAGAGTTAATTCACGAATCATTACGTACTGAAATCGAACGTTCATTAGAAACATTAACTCCTAGAGAGGCAGATGTTGTTCGTTTATATTTTGGTCTTGGCGATCAACACCCAATGACTTTAGAAGAAATTGGAGAAACTTTCGACCTAACTCGTGAGCGTGTACGTCAGATTAAAGAAAAAGCAATCCGTAGATTAAAACATACTTCAAGAAGTAAAATTCTTAAAACCTATTTAGGTTAATATTAAAATATAAATTCCAATATATTTAAAATTCCAAATACCAATATAAAAGTTGGAATTTGGAATTTTATTCGAAAATTATAATATTTGGAATTTTAAAGCAAACAACAGTTTGATTGACTGTTCGTTTTTTGATTGATGATTGAAACTCCGGCTGATTACCGGAGTTTTTTATTGGTTTTAACTGGCGTTTTTTTTAACCGCAAAGTTCGCAAGGTTTTTTATCTTCTGAATCTTATAAAAACACAAAGTTCGCAAAGCTTTGTGTTGATCAAACTTTGCGTAAAGCTTTGTGAACTTCATAAACTCATCAAAAATTCAGCATAACAACTTTGTGAACTCTGCGTAAAATCTTTGCGGACTTTGCGGTAAAATCTCATTACATAGAAGTTTTAACTTAAAATACCTTGCGAGCTTTTCGGTTAAATTTCAATGTAAATTATAAAAAAATTATCTTTGTAAAAAATAACTACACACAACTACACAATGAAGAATACACTTATTGCTCCTTCTGTTCTTGCAGCTGATTTTGCCAATTTACAACGCGATGTCGAAATGATCAATAACAGTCAGGCTGATTGGTTCCATATTGATATTATGGATGGAGTTTTTGTTCCGAATATTTCTTTTGGAATGCCTGTTTTAGAAGCTATTTCAAGACATGCTAAAAAAACTATCGACGTGCATTTAATGATTGTTGATCCGGACAGATACATTAAAACTTTTGCAGATTTAGGTGCGAACATCTTAAGCGTGCATTATGAAGCTTGCACACATTTGCACAGAACTCTTCAGGCAATTAAAGCCGAAGGAATGAAAGCAGGAGTTGCAATCAATCCACACACAAATATTGACTTATTAGAAGATGTGATTAACGATATTGATTTAGTATGCATTATGAGTGTGAATCCAGGTTTTGGAGGACAATCATTTATCGAAAATACTTATACTAAAGTAGAGAAATTAAAAGCTTTAATTACACGCAAAAATGCTTCAACATTAATTGAAATTGATGGCGGTGTGACCAGCAAAAATGCAAAGCAATTAGTAGAAGCCGGAGCTGATGTTTTAGTTGCAGGAAGCTTTGTTTTTAAAGCAGAGAATCCAACTCAAACAATTGCAGATTTAAAAGTCCTTACTGCTTTTTAAATTTCAAAAGCAAAAAAGAAAAGTCCAAAATTATTTTTGGACTTTTCTTTTTTTACCCAAAGCCTACTTAGGATCAATCCAATAAGGATTTGCTTTAAGTTTCTCTACAACATATTGAATAACTTTCTGAGCTTTCAAACTATTTCCAGAGTTATCTAATGGTGGCGAAATAACAGCAATTCCAAATTTACCAGGACACACTGCTAATATACCTCCTCCAACGCCACTCTTTGCCGGAAGCCCAGAATTAAACAGCCAAATTCCAGAATTATCATAAAGACCCGCAGTTGCCATTACAGGTAAGGTATACATCACAGTCGTTTGACTAACCACCTTATTCTTTGTAATAGGATTAACACCTCCATTTGCCAATGTGGCCGCCATTGTAGCAAGATCCTTTACATTTACGTTCAATGCGCATTGTTTCGTATAAATATCTGTTGCTTCTATCGGATCGAAATATATCCTATTATAAGCCAATAACAAATGTGCAATGGCTTGATTACGCAAATTATCACCAGCCTCACTTATATAAACTGGACGATTTATAGAAAGCTGCCTTCCCGCAAAATCACTCTGAATTTTCTGGATTTCTTTCCATTTTGCTATAGAATCACTACCTCTAATAAGACTTGTGGCCGCAATAGCTCCAGGATTTACAAGAGGATTAATTTTATCACCTTTATTCATTTCTACCGCAACAATAGAATTAAATGGCAGCCCAGTCGCATTCACACCTATTTTGTCTTGCAAAAACTGAGGTCCTTCTTGTTCAATTACTTTTGCCATAGTAAATACTTTCGATATACTTTGAATTGAAACCATTGAGGTTATATCACCTTTTGTGTATACCGCTCCGTCTGCAGTAACAAGTGCAATACCAAAAATATTGGGATCCACATTGGCTAACTCTTTAATATAGTCTGCATTTTTTCCTTCTTTTAAATCTTTAAATTTATTAAAGGCCTCATTAAGCGTATTTTCTATATTTTTTTTATTCAGTATTGTTTGGCTATAGCCTTGGTTTATGATAAAAACGATCATTAAACCAACAAAAATCATTTGCTTCTTCATTCTAAAAAATTGCATTCTTATTTGTATTCTATATTAATTTATAACAGGACATTATTTAATTAAAAACCCTTACTGCTTTTTAAGTTTTTCAAATTCGGAAAGAAGTCAATTCCGGTCATTTTCTCTAAAGTTTCAATAGGAACTTCAAAATCATAAATTGACTTGTCGCTGTCTTCATTAGGAACCAGAAAAGCAATTGCTTTGTGTTCTTTTCCTGATTTTGCTAAGACAATTTTATAAAAATATTTAGGAACAGAAACATTTTCTGTCCCTATTTTTTTGTCCGAATCTTTCAAAATTCCACCAGTTACTACATAAATATCATTGTATTTTCCTGCCCAATAACGTGTCTTTTGTTCTAATCTGTTCCAGATTCCGCTATTGAAATCGTGTTTTTGAGGAGAAATATTCGAGGTATAAAAAGTATCGCTATAAGCATTCTTATCAAACTCCATGTCACCGGCAGGACAAAGATGTCCTTTATCATAACCTGATTTTTTATAGTTTCTCCAATCTGCAGAACCTGTTGTTACTTTAGGGTCTTCAATAAAATATGGACGTTTATAATCTCCGTTTTTCAGATATTCTTTCTTTAATTCATAGGCAACCCATTCGGCCTGCTCATATTTCTCATTATAAGAAAGTGTATAATATTTATGTTTTACAATTTGTTTTGTTGTCGAAGTTGGCAAATAAGCAATCGTATACAAAGAATCAGAATTACTGTGATTGGCAACAAAAGAAGTTTGTGGTTCTTGTTCCATTAACTCTTTTTGATTATTGTTTTCTTTTTTACAAGACAAAAACACAAAACTTATCAAACCTAAAACAATATAATTCTTCATCATTTTTATTTTTTTTAAACATTAAATACAGTAAGCGCTTTAAGCCTATTATAGCTTACCTATTACCAGACATAAACTTACAAAAAAACGCTCCATAAATTTAAATTTATAGAGCGTTTTAATAACAAATTAATTCTCGTTAGAACTAAGATTTTACTATTTTATCCTTTTTCATTTTAGGAGTAACAGTATTTTTCGCATAACTCTTAGATTGTAAATCATCTAAAACATTTAAAGCCTCTTCTACATAAACGTCTTTAGATAAAGCTTGATGCCAGGCATCTCTTTTTTCTTTTAATGTAGCATCATTTTTCATTTCAAGTTCTTCGTAAGGCAATGATTTAAAAACTAAACTATTTTTGTAATCTGAAATAGGTTTGTATTTTTTACCTTCATTTTCAACTTGTTCCTGAGTAGCTTTAAAGCTAGTGATATTCAAGCTATAAGTATTCTCTTTATTTTTAACATCGATCCATTTTGCGTTGTCTTCAATCAATTTGAATTGAGCATTTTGAGCGATTCTGTTTTTACTATTATCAATTGCTTTTGCAAAGTTTTCGTTTGAAGCCCAAGTGCTATAATCAGCAGGATCGATTTTATCCCAAGGCATTGCATTGTCAATATCGCGCTCACCCATTTTTAAATAAGCATAACGATCCGGCATAACAACATCACTATGAACACCTTCTAACTGTGTAGAACCACCATTTATTCTGTAAAACTTTTGTCCGGTAATTTTCAAGGCACCTAGATCTCCATAATTTGCATTACGTACAAATTGGTTTAAATCAAGTACATTTTGTACAGTTCCTTTACCATAAGTTTGTTTACTACCAATGATCACACCACGTTTGTAATCCTGAATTGCAGCAGCTAAAATCTCTGATGCAGATGCTGAGAAACTATTAACCATAATTACTAACGGTCCGTCCCACTCGATTTTTTTATCTTTATCGTATAAAACCTCTTTCTTTTTCCCGGCTGATTTCACCTGAACAATTGGTCCTTCTTCAATAAATAAACCTGCAATATCAACAACTGTCGATAGAGATCCACCTCCATCATCACGTACATCTAGTACGATACCGTTTATGTCTTCTTTTTTCAGTCTTTCAACTTCAACAGCAATATCTTTTCCCGCATCACGACCGTCTTTATTTTCAAAATCAATGTAGAATTTAGGCAGGTAAATTACTCCGTATTTCAACCCGTTTCTTTCTACAATACTAGATTTAGCATAAGTTTCTTCGATCTCAACAACATCTCTGATAATCGAAATCACTTTAATCGTTCCGTCAACTTTTTTAACTGTAAGTTTTACTTCGGTTCCTTTGTGACCTTTGATTTTTTTCACAACATCATCCAAACGCATTCCTACGACATCAACAGCCTCTTCATTTCCTTGTGCTACTTTCAAAATTAAATCTCCGGCCTCAAGTTCTTTTCCTTTCCATGCAGGACCTCCTGAAATCAATTCATCAATTTGAGTAAAATCGTTTTTCTTAGTTAATCTTGCTCCGATACCTTCAAGTTTACCACTGATATTAACATCAAAACGATCTTTTTCTTCAGGTGCAAAATAGCTTGTGTGAGGGTCGAAACGAGTCATGATCGAGTTTACATAAACAGAAAACCAATCTTCTTTATTTAAATCTTTAATTAGACTGAAATTATCATCTAATGATTTTAAAGAACTGTCACGAGTTTCTTTCTCTAAAGTTTCAAATGATTTTTCTTTATAAGCAGGATCTTTTTTCTTTTTATCCTCTTCTAATTTTTCTTTAGCAACAAGCGAGGAAAGAGTCGACAATTTGATTTGTTTTCTCCATCTTTCGTTAATTTCAGTCAGGTTTTTTGCATACGGAATATGCTCATAATCTGCATTAAAAGTCTCATCAACATTATAGTTGAAAGGCTGTGCTAAAATAGTCTTATAACGTTTTTTGCTTTCTTCCATACGTTTCATCAATCTTGTATAAGTAAGATTGAAAAACGTCAAATCTTTATTCAAAAACTGATCGTCTAACTGCAATTCATATTGTTTGAATTCATCGATATCTGATTGAAGGAAGAATCTTTTTGAAGGATCCAATGCATCGATATAATCTTTAAATATTCCTTTTGAAAACTCATCATTTATTTCTGCAGGGCTGTAATGTCCTTTTTCAATAACAAAAGCAAGCAATTCTAAAAGCGTTTTATCTCTATTTGGGTCCGGATCTACCGTCTTCTCTGCATTAATTTTAAAAGCAAACAAGGTCAATGACAAGCATAATACGGCTATAAGTATTTTATAATTTCTTTTCATAAACTTAATAATAGCATTCATCAATTTTTTTAATCTAAGTTACGGTAAAAACTGTGCCAACAAAGCCAAGCCCACTATAATTTTTTGTTAAAGATATAAAAATGTTTGATGTGCAAAAATCTTCTTCAAATTAGTTGACAAATTTTACTTTATTTGTTACTATTCTACCAAAATCTGTCACTACATTTGTTTTAAAATCCTACATTTAAAATCCTAATTCGTATATGAAAAGCGAAAAACCACTAATATTAGTCACCAATGATGACGGTATTTTAGCTCCAGGAATCAGAGCTTTAATAAGCGTTATGGAAACTATTGGCGAAGTTGTCGTAGTTGCTCCTGACAAACCTCAAAGCGCCATGGGACATGCCATAACCATTAATAACACTTTGTTTCTGGACAAACTCTCAAAAGAAGATGACCTTATAACTGAATATAGCTGCTCAGGAACTCCTGTTGATTGTGTAAAATTGGCAGTAAATGAAATCTTAAAAAGAAAACCGGATTTATGTGTTTCAGGAATCAATCACGGTTCAAACTCTTCTATAAATGTAATTTATTCAGGAACGATGAGTGCTGCTGTTGAAGCAGGAATTGAAGGCATTCAGGCTATCGGGTTTTCATTATTAGATTTTGACTGGAATGCAGATTTTGAGCAAATAAAATCATTCGTAAAAAAAATTACTTTAGAAACACTTGCCAATAAATTACCGGCAGGCGTCGTTTTAAATGTCAATTTTCCGAAACTAAAAGAAAAAGAAATCAAAGGAATTAAAATTTGTCGTCAGGCGAAAGCTTATTATGCGCAGAAATTTGACAAACGCCAAACTCCTTTCGGGAAAGATTATTATTGGCTTACAGGAAAATTCACCAACGAAGACAAAGGTGAAGATACTGACGAATGGGCTTTAGAAAACGGATATATTTCTGTAGTTCCCGTGCAATTTGACTTAACAGCGCATCATGCTATGCAACAACTTAATACTTGGAAATTAAATGAATAAAGCAGACCTACTTATTGGATTTTTTATCGGGATTTTTACTTCTATTCTTGGAAGTTATTTGTTCATCACCTTTTTTACCACTTTTGATATTTCTACAGGAATTGAAACCATAAGAAAACAAGGCTATTTAGGAAAAGTAATTACTTTAGGAACTATTCTAGATCTTGCTGTTTTTTTAATTCTGCTAAAAAGAAACAAAGAACTTATGGCGAGAGGTGTAGTTCTGGCTGTGATTCTTTTAGCAATTTCTACCTTATTTATTTAAATCTTATCTTTGCTCTGCAAAAAAAATGTTGTGTTTAAATATTGAAACACACTTTCAAAGAAATCTATATGAAGTATTACATAATAGCTGGCGAAGCCTCTGGAGATTTACATGGTTCAAATTTAATGAAGGCATTGTATGAAGAAGATCCTCAAGCCGAAATTAGATTCTGGGGTGGCGATTTAATGCAAAAAGCTGGCGGAACACTAGTAAAACACTATCGTGAATTGGCTTTCATGGGATTTGTTGAAGTTATTTTCAATCTGAAAACTATTTTAAATAATATAAAAATCTGCAAGAAAGACATCACTGAATTTCAGCCGGATGTCTTGATTTTCATTGATTATCCGGGCTTTAATATGCGTATTGCAAAATGGGCAAAAGCTTTAAATTATAAAACGCATTATTATATTTCTCCGCAAATTTGGGCTTGGAAAGAAAACAGAATTAAAGCTATAAAACAAGATGTTGACAAGATGTTTGTGATTTTGCCTTTTGAGAAAAGTTTCTACGAAGACAAGCATCATTTTCCGGTAGATTTTGTTGGACATCCGTTAATTGATGCAATTCAAAATCAACCTTCATTTGATGAAGCAACTTTTAGGAAAGAAAATCAGCTGGGAGAAAAACCAATTATTGCCGTTTTACCTGGAAGCCGCCAACAGGAAATCACCAAAATGCTAAGTGTTATGCTAAGTGTTGTTGATGATTTTCAGGATTATGAGTTTGTGATTGCAGGTGCTCCAAGTCAGGATTATGAGTTTTATCAGCAGTTTATAAAAAACAAAAACATCGCATTTGTTTCGAATAAAACCTACGATTTGCTTCGTTCGTCAACAGCAGCTTTGGTAACTTCAGGAACTGCAACTCTTGAAACAGCTCTTTTTAAAGTTCCGGAAGTAGTTTGCTATAAAGGAAGTTCGATTTCGTATCAAATTGCAAAACGTATTATTACTTTAAAATACATTTCGCTTGTTAATTTAATTATGGATCAGGAAGTTGTAACCGAATTGATTCAAAGTGACTGTAATACTAAACGCATCAAAGAAGAATTGCAAAAATTATTAGAACCTCAATATCGTGAGAAACTATTAAAGAATTATGATATTCTGGAGCAAAAATTAGGCGGAGTTGGCGCAAGTAAAAAAACGGCAAAACTTATTGTAGCTGATTTAAAACTGGTTTAAAAGTTTTTTGTTTTGAAAAAAATACTCATTTTCCTTCTTCTAACGATCGTTTTTACTTCTTGTAAATCGACATCAACTGCTGTGGGCAAAAATGAACCCAAAAAAGAAAACAGATACACCGTTAATAAATTAATCGAAAAAGCCGAAGACAATATTGGTGTTCGCTACAAAGCCGGCGGTACAACAAAAAGCGGTTTTGATTGTTCTGGATTAGTATATACTACATTTGAATCTGAAAACATAAAACTTCCCCGAAGTTCCTACGAACAATCAAATGTTGGAAAAATAATCAAATTTAACGATGCACAAAAAGGAGATTTAATTTTCTTTAAAACCAACAAAAGCAAGCAAATCAACCATGTTGGATTAATTGTAGAAGTCAATTCGGATGAAATTAAATTTGTACATTCTTCAACATCAAAAGGAGTTATAATTTCATCTACAAAAGAAACCTACTATCAAAATTCTTTTGCTCAAATTAACAGAGTAATCGAATAAATTGAAATAAATAAAAATATATCTTTTTTCTTACAAAAATTTAATACTTTTAAAACATGAAAGTATTAAATTTTCCTTTGGCTAAAATCACAATTAGCTTTATTCTTGGCATCATAGCTTCGTATTATACAAAACCTTCTATAGTAACTGCCGGAATATTTCTTATTTCAAGCATAACAATATTCTGTGTTCTTTATTTTTCATCTGCTAAGAACAAAAAACTAAATATCATTTTTGGAATAAGCACATCTATTGTCTCCTTTTTTATTGGCATACTTACACTGCAATTGCAGACAGATTCTTATCAAAAATCAAATTACATCAATTCTAAAACAGCATTTGAGAAACCTCAATTTATAATTTTCACTTTGCGTGAAAAACTAAAGAGCAATGACTTCAATGATAGATATATTGCCATTATAAACCAAATTGAGAGCAAAACTTACACCGGAAGAATTATTGTAAACATTCAAAAAGACAGCACAAAAAACAAAGTTATTCTAGGAAATGCGATTCGGGTAAAAACAATTTTACAACCTAATACTTCAAGTAAAAATCCAAATCAATTTGATTATGCTAAGTATTTGTCCAACAAACAAATTTATGGACAGGTTTACTGTAGAAAATCTGAAATAACGATTAATAAAAATATTAAAAAAGATATTTGGTATTATTCCGGTCGTTTACATTCCAGAATAATAAATAATCTAGAAAAGGCTCATTTCAACAAAGACGAAATGAATGTTGCTCTTGCTCTTATTTTAGGGCAACAGCAAGAAATTTCACAAGACATCATAAAAGATTATCAATATTCCGGAACTACTCATGTATTATCTGTTTCGGGCTTGCATGTTGGCTTTATAATGTTGTTTATAAATTTTATTCTAAAACCAATTCCAAATACTCGAAAAGGCTCTTTCATAAAATTGATTTCTATTTTAATATCCCTGGCCATTTTTGCTATAATTTCCGGTTTATCACCACCAGTTTTGCGCTCGGTTGTCATGTTTTCATTTCTTGCCGTTGGAAATCATTTACGCAGAAGCGGAAACATTTATCACACTTTGTTGGTTTCTGTTTTATTAATATTACTATTCGAACCTTATTTCTTATTTGACGTTGGTTTTCAATTAAGTTATCTGGCTTTGTTTTTTATTCTTTGGTTACAACCGATTCTAAAGAATATCTGGACTCCAAAACATAAAATCACCATCTATATCTGGAACGCCTTAACCGTTTCGTTTGCTGCGCAAATTGGGACTTTGCCAGTTTGCTTGTATTATTTTCATCAATTTCCGGGATTGTTTTTTGTAACCAACATTATCATTCTACCGCTATTATCATTTATCATGATTGCCGGAATTATAGTTATGATTATTGCTGTTTTTTATAGCCCGCCAGTAATTCTGGTAGTCATTTTCGAAAAGAGTATTTACCTTTTAAATCTAATGATACACTTTGTGGCAACATTTGAATCGTTTGTAATTCGAGATATTAGTTTTAATTTTTACTATCTGGTGACCATTTATTTATTAATAATTGCCGGCACTATTTGGCTTAACAAACCCAGTTTCAATAAAACGATCTCACTTTTAATCACAATTATATTGGTCCAGATTTCCTTTATTTATACCAAAAAAGAAATCGAAAGTCAACAGGAATTAATTGTATACAACACCAAAAAAAACACTTTGATCTCTGAAAGAATTGGAAAAAATATCACTTTTATCACAAGTGATTCTCTTTCTAAAAATAATATTTCTACTTCTTACTTAGTTGCGAACTCCGGCATTTTAAAAGGTACTCACAGAATTAAGAACACACTATTCTTTAACGGAAAAAAAATTCTCGTATTAGACAGCACAGGAGTTTACGAAGATAGAATTCAACCGGATATATTGCTTCTTACTCAATCGCCAAAAATAAATTTAGATCGGGTTTTACAGGATTTGCATCCAAAAATAATAATTGCCGATGCTTCAAACTCTTATTCCACTCAGAAAATCTGGAAAGCCAGTTGCCTGAAAAAAAACATCCCCTTTCATGCAACAGCCGAAAAGGGGTTTTACAAATTAAACTAAGAAACTTAATTTTTGTTAGGGATTCAAAATAAAATCAGATTCTGAGATCCATTTTTTTACTCCACCTGAACTATAATGGACTTTCCCAAATGAATCAAAAAAAGTTTTTCCTTTCCTAATTGAAGCATTTGCAAAACAGACCTCCGGCAAATTTTCTACTCCAAAAGCATTTTTCAATACTGCGTTTTGTTCTCTGACCTCCGCAGAAACAGATGGATCAGACAAATCAATTTTAACCAAAACAACATTTTCATCAGACCATTTCTCAAAATCTGGAGTTTCAAACACTTCCATTTGCAAATCATTTGAAGCATAATTGGCCGTAAATAAAATTAACATCGGTTTTCTTTCTTCATTACTTAGAGCAACCGCATCAACTATACTCGTTTTCCAGACTAAGTTTTGCGATTTCATTAAAAATGAACTTAAAAAAAACAATAGAATAAGTAGTTTTTTAGTCATAATTTATAGGTTTTTAGTTGTGTTAATAAAACTAAAGTAACACAAAACCAACACTCAACAATCCATTGCAAAACAAATAGTTACGAAAAATTAAATTAAAATGAATTTTATTATTTAAGCCTCAAATTTTAAATAAAATGAAAAATTCCCCCTCTAAAAATATCAAAGCTACCGGCAAAGAGTTTAAGTTTATTTAAAAAAAACATCCCTTTTCATGCAACAGATGAAAAGGGATTCTACAAATTAAACTAAGAAACTTAATTTAAATTTTATTTTATTCGCTTGGATGCAAAATAGAATTTGATTCAGCAATCCAGGCTTTAGCACCACCAGGTCTATATGCAATTTTTCCCAGTGCACTAAAAGTCGTTTTATTTTTTCGGATAGAGGCGCTTGCATAACAAACCTCCGGCAAATCCTCAACACCAAAAGCGCTTTTCAGCTTAAGGTTTTGTTCTCTATCTCCATCAGCAGTAGTAGAATCAGACAGATCCAGTTTCACCAAGATCACATTGTCACGTGACCAAACGGCAAAATCAGGGGTTTTGAAGATTTCATTTTGAAGATTTTCCGGTACACCTGAAGCAGTGAATAAAATTAACATTGGCTTTCTCTGTTCATTACTTATTGCAATAGCATCTGTCATGTTTGTCTTCCAAACTAAGTTTTGCGAATGCACAAAAAATGAACCTAAAAAAAACAGTAGGATAAGTAATTTTTGGGTCATAATTAAATTGGTTTTGGTTAGTATAGCATGACGAAATTAGCATATTATTTTAATTTTCCAATTTTTATTAAGACAAAAAATGCATTATATGTTTTTTTATTTATAATAAAATAATAAAACTACAATGCATTTAAAATAATGAATGTTTTTTCTTACTAAACGAAAAAAACTCCTTACAAACTATGTAAGGAGTTCTATAATATTAAAATAAAATTTACTTTGATTAAGACTTCTTAGGATGTACAATTCCTTCTGCAACTGCTAACCAAGCAGATGGACCGCCAGCAACGTAACCGGTTTTTCCTAAACCCTTAAAATTGATCTTTCCATCTTTTGATTCAGCACTTGTAAAATACACCGTTGGAAAACCCTGAATCCCAAAAGCTTGCTGTAATTCATTATTTTGACTTTTAAGTTCCGGAGTCTGAGGCACACTTCTAGGATAATCCAACTCAACCAAAATAACATTATCAGTAGCCCATTTTTTAAACTCCGCAGTTTTCAAAACTTCATTCTGCAAACGAATACACCATCCACACCAATCACTCCCGGTAAAAAACATCAACATTGGTTTGTTTTCTTTATTACTTACAGTAATTGCTTCCTTTACATCAGTATACCATTTCAACTCTTGTGCCTGAGTTACAAATGCACCTACTAAAAACAATGTTATTAAAAATATTTTTTTCATGCTACTTTATTTTTCAACAAATTTAATCAAAAATTGAATTACTAAATGTTGTCTACTTTACTTCTTGCATTAATTTTCTAATAATTGGCGAAATTGCAATTAAAACAACTCCCGCAACCAGAGAATAAATTGCCAATTGATAATATCCTTCTGTATACGATTGCAACTTAGAAACTAATGTATCTCCTGTGTTTGATCTTGAAATTTCGGCACCCAATTTCCCCGCAAATAATTGTCCAAAAGCACTTGCCAGGAACCACAATCCCATCATCATACCAAATAGTCTTTTTGGAGACAATTTTGTAATAATAGACATTCCGATTGGACCTAAACAAAGCTCTCCAATTGTTGTTACCAAATAAGCAAAAGTAAATACGTTTAAAGACGCAATACCTTTAGAATTTGCAAAAAACTTAGTTAGATAAAAGATATAAAATGAAGCTCCCAAGAACAAGAATCCGATTCCAAATTTAATCAAGGTGTTTGGTTCAATTCTTCTTTTGCCAAGCCAAATCCATAACAAACCTATTAGCGG
The DNA here is from genome assembly GCF_963422545.1 of uncultured Flavobacterium sp. Classification (NCBI taxonomy): domain Bacteria; kingdom Pseudomonadati; phylum Bacteroidota; class Flavobacteriia; order Flavobacteriales; family Flavobacteriaceae; genus Flavobacterium; species uncultured Flavobacterium sp. The sequence goes on along the minus strand of NZ_OY730251.1, from coordinate 158,654 downwards.
ACTTAAAACTACTACGAAAAATGTATTCGAACTATTGTTTACTACATTAGGATCTATATGGAAAAACAATAATTTATCACTTAGGTTGTCTTTTGCAAAAAGCGATAATGACCCACCACTTTGTTCATAAATAGAGTTAAACAGCAAATAAAAGAACACAAACAAAAAAGCTGCAAAAAGCTTTTTCTGCATTTTTATATCACCCAATTTTATTAATTCATAAGCAAAATATAAAACTGCAACTATACCAATTGTGTACATGAAATAATCTGTATAGTCAGTATTTTTTACCATTATAAAAATAAATGGTAAGCTTAATATCGAGATAACATATACTGCAATTTCACGAATTCTTCTTTTACTAGTATCTAAATGCAACAATGGAGAATCTCCAATTGGTCCTAAATATTTTTTAGTAAACAAAAAGGTAACTAAACCTAAAAACATTACTATAGCAGCTGATAAAAAGCATAATTGCCATGAATAATATTTTCCTAAATAAATACATAAAGCACCTCCTAAAAGACCTCCTACATTTATTCCGGCATAAAACATTCCGTAACCTGCATCTCTTCTTCCGTCATCTTCGTGATATAATTCTCCAACCATTGAAGAAACATTTGGCTTAAAAAAACCGGTTCCAATAATAGAGAAAGCGATTCCGTAATAAAACAAATCATGAGGCGCAACAGCAATCAAAAGATTCCCAAGAATCATTACGATTCCTCCAAAAAACAATGATTTTCTAAAACCCAATACTTTATCAGCAAAAATACCCCCGATAAAGGTAAACGCATAAACAAAAGCCTGAATAGCCCCGTATTGCAAATTGGCATGCTCATCTTTTAACAAAAGCTGATCTACCATAAAAAACGTAAGTACCCCACGCATTCCGTAGAAACAAAACCGTTCCCACATTTCAACAAAAAACAAATACCACAATTGTTTTGGATAAGTGCCTTTAAAATTTTGAATTTCTTCTAAAGTGATTTTATTTTCCATATTATCGTACTCCGTGCATCATTTTTTTCAAGAATGGAGTCAAAGCAAATAATATAATCGCAGCAATACCAGTAAGAACAACAAAAACCATAAAGAACTCATATAAGTTATGGATTTCGAATCCTGCAAAAAAGTGATTATGAGCACTAATTTGATGTTGATCTAATAATGCTAATTGCTCAGCAGTTGGTGTAATTTTATTATCTAAAACAGCCTGAAGATCAATTCCTAATTCTTTTGCTTTTGCAAATTTATCACCAGTTGCCGGCAAGATTGAACCTAAAGTACCTCCTAAAGCATAACCTGATGCATTTGACAAAAAGAATACTCCGTAAAGCAATGAGGCAAAACGTTTTGGAGATAATTTACCTACCAATGATAAACCAATTGGTGACAAACATAACTCAGCACAAGTGTTTAAGAAATATAATAAGATAAGCCATTTAACAAGTAACAATCCTGAAGTTCCGATATAAGAAACCTGAGTTGCAATCATAAAGAAACTGATAGAAATAACTACTAAACCAGCAGCTAATTTTACAGGAGAAATTGGCTCTCTGCCTTTAGCTCTCAATGTATCCCATAATATACTAAAAGGTACCGCCAATAAAACTACAAATAGTCCGTTAAAAATCTGAACCATAGATGGTGGCATTAGAAAACCAAAGAAGTTTCTGTCTGTTTGGTTATCTGCAATAAAAGTTAATGATGAACCTGCTTGCTCAAACGCCGCCCAGAAGAAAATAATAAAGAACGAAACAATATAGATTACAAAAATTCTATCTCTTTCTATTTTAGTCAATGAAGAATCAGAAACAATTAATCCCGCCAATGATAAACCACTAGAATAAATCAAAGTATAAATTAAATTCTGACCTACTACATAATGAAAAAAGAATCCTAAAGCTACAAATGCAATTCCTGCAATTAACAATGATTTATTAGAAAAATTAGCTTTTTGCGATTCTCCTTCTTCAAAATCAGAAGCTATGTTTTTAGAAGGCAAACCTCCTAATGGTCTTCCTTCAGGAGAAACTACATATTTGTTTTTTAAGAAGTAGAAAAGAATAGTTCCAAGAAGCATCGCTACAGACGCTGCCATAAATCCCCATCTAAAAGCATGGATATCTCTAATTCCGCCAGCATCTTTAACATCTCCCAACAAAGGACAAATCGACTGACCTAAAAAAGCTCCAATATTAATTCCCATATAGAAAATAGTGAAGGCACTGTCTAATTTTGTTTTCTCTTGCTTAGGATATAAACTTCCAACCATACTAGAAATGTTTGGTTTGAAGAATCCGTTACCAAAAACAATAACTCCTAATGCAGAATACATGATGATTTTAGCCAAAGGCAAATTAGCTTCAAAAACGGTTCCGCTGGTAAACAACAACATTTGCCCGGCTGCCATTAATAAACCACCTAATAAAATACAGTTTCTGTTACCCAAAAAACGGTCTGCTACGAAACCACCTAACATTGGTGTTAAATAACAAAGTCCAAGAAATCCTCCATAAATAAGGGAAGCTTCTTCTTCTTTCATCAATAATGAATTCACAAGAAATAAAGTTAATAAAGCTCGCATTCCATAAAAATTGAATCGCTCCCACATCTCCGTTCCAAACAATACCCAAAGTCCTTTTGGATGCGCAGTTTTTACTTGAGTTTCTCCCATATTATTCATTATTTATTTTAGATTAAAATTTTTAGATTATAGATTTTCTTTGATAAAGTTAGTCATTTTATTATAAAGCTGAATTCTCGTTTTTCCGCCATAAATACCGTGGTTTTTATCCGGATATATCTGAGAATCAAATTGTTTGTTTGCCTGAATCAAAGCTTCCATCATTTGCATAGAATTTTGCACGTGAACGTTATCATCACCAGATCCGTGAATCAATAAAAACTTCCCTTTTAATTTATCAACGTGATTTATTGGAGAGTTTTGATCGTATCCACTTGCATTTTCCTGCGGAGTCGTCATGTATCTTTCTGTGTAAACACTATCATAAAAACGCCAGTTTGTTACCGGAGCAACAGCGATCGCCATTTTGAAAACATCATTTCCTTGAAAAATACAATTTGAAGCCATAAAACCACCATAACTCCATCCGAAGATTCCAATTCTTGAAGCATCAACATAAGGATAAGCTCCAATTACTTTTGCAGCATCAATTTGGTCTTCTACTTCGTATTTACCTAATTCTTTTTGTGTTACTTTTTTGAAATCAGCACCTTTAAAACCAGTTCCTCTTCCATCAATACAAGCAACAATATAACCTTGTTGTGTTAGTGAAGCAAACCAATAATCATCACTATTGTTCCAATCGTTATTTACTTGTTGAGATCCCGGACCAGAATATTGGTACATGAAAACAGGATATTTTTTTGAAGGATCAAAATCTTTTGGTTTCAAAATCCAGGCATTAAGTTCGTTTCCTTTGGCTGTTTTTAAAACAAAAAACTCTTTTGTTGGCAAATTAAAGTCTTTCAACTTATTAGCAAGTGCCTGATTATTTTCGATAACCTGAATTTCTTTTCCAGCTTTTGCCTCGTTTAAAGTATAAGTCGTAGGCTGAGAAGCGCTTGAGAATGTATTAATGAAGAATTGGAAATTTGGGCTAAAAGTTGCCGCATTAGTTCCTGTATTTTTAGACAAACGCACTTTGTTATTTCCGTCTAAACCAATGCGATAAATATCTCTATTGATAGAACCATTTTCTGTAGATTGGTAAAAAATAGTTTTTGTTTTTTCATCAAAACCGTAGTAAGACACTACTTCCCAGTTACCTTTAGTAACCTGATTTTTAAGTTTTCCGGTTTTATCATAAACATAAATATGATTAAAACCATCTTTTTCGCTTGTCCAGATAAAACTATTATCTTTTAAGAAAGTCAAATTATCTGTAACATCAACATATGCTTTGTCTTTTTCATTCAAAACCACTTTGGCAACAGCCGTAGTTCCATCAACAAAAAGCAAATCAAGGTTATCCTGGTGACGGTTTAAAACCTGAGCAGATAATATATTGTTGTCATTTGTCCATTCTAATCTTGCGATATAGAAATCATTATAATTTCCTAAATCAACTTTTTTAGTCGCATTTGCAGCAGCATCATAAATATGTAATGAAACTACCGAATTTTTTTCTCCTGCTTTAGGATATTTAAAAGTTTCAATTGTTGGATATAAATCTTTGTGGAACATTGACATTGAAAACTCTGGAACAGCGCTTTCGTCAAAACGAATATAAGCTAATTTTTTACTGTCTTTACTCCAGTCAAAAGCCCGGACAAAAGCAAACTCTTCTTCATAAACCCAATCCGTAATACCATTAATGATCGAATTTTTCTTTCCGTCTGTGGTAACAGCAGTCGATTTTTTTGAAGCTACATCATATACATAAAGGTTGTTTTCTTTAGCATAAGCGATTTTAGTTCCATCAGGCGAAAAAGTTGGTTCCTGAATCTGAAAATCAAAAAGTTTTGTTAGTGATTTAGAAGCAATATCATATAAATAATAATTTGCAGTAAATGAGTGACGGAAGATTTTATTTGTATTACAAGCAATTAAAATCTTTTTCTCTGATGCATCAAAAGTATAACTATCAATTCCGTTTGCTAATTCTGCATGATCTTTAGTATCAATTAAATTAGACACTTTTTTTAAAGTTCCAAAATCATATAAACCAATCTGCATACTTCTGCTTGCCTGATCTACATCTAAAACTGTGTATTGATCTGTATTTTTTAAGGATTGCAATTCAACCATTCCTTTTGCCTTAAAAGCACCTCCAAAAATATTCTCGACAGTAATTTTTTGTTGTCCAAAAACACTGGCAACAAATAACAAAAGTATAACAGTAATTTTACTTGTATTCATTCGAATTATTTTAAATATAAAAAAGAGCCCAATTTTAGTGAAAAAAATAAACATAATACACATTATAAGTGTTAAATGTTAAAAAAAATAACGATTGCGTAGTTTTCAATTTTAAATAGATTTCAAACAAAACTCTTAAATTGGTATCTTTGCCGCAACAATATCATTTAATACATTGAGAATGAATAACGCAGTTGCCGGATTTTCTAAATTATCCAAAAAAGAAAAAATAAACTGGATCGCTAATACCTACTTTTCAGAGCCTGAAAAAACCTTGAATATTATAAGAAATTACTGGAATTCAGACGAAAAGCTACAACAATTGCATGATGAATTCATTGAAAACACAATAACTAACCTATACATTCCGTTAGGAGTCGCTCCAAATTTTTTAATTAACGGAAAATATAAAACAATCCCAATGGCTATTGAAGAAAGTTCTGTAGTCGCTGCTGCCTCAAAAGCTGCTAAATATTGGGCAACACGCGGAGGTTTTAAAGCCACTGTAATTAATACCGAAAAAATCGGGCAAGTACATTTCACTTTCAACGGAGATGCGCAAAAACTGCAAACATTCTTCGATCAAATCAAGCCAAAATTCTTTTCTGACACTCAAAGCATTACCAAAAAAATGCAACAACGCGGTGGTGGAATTTTAGACGTGAAATTAAAAAACAAAAGAATTTTATTAGAAAACTACTTTCAGCTTCATGCTACTTTTGAGACTAAAGACAGTATGGGTGCTAATTTTATAAACTCTTGTTTAGAGCAATTTGCTACTACTTTAAAAGAGGAATTTCAAAATTCTGATTTATTTTCAGACCATGAAACACTTGAAGTAATTATGAGTATTTTGTCTAATTATGTTCCAAATTGCCTTGTTAGAGCCGAAGTTTCGTGCCCAATTGAAGATTTAACCGAAAAACATATTCCGAATCCGCAAGAATTTGCCGAACGTTTTGTTCAGGCTGTTCAAATTGCCGAAGTTGAGCCTTTTAGAGCTGTTACACACAACAAAGGTATTATGAATGGTGTCGATGCTGTAATTCTGGCAACGGGAAATGATTTTAGAGCTGTAGAAGCCGGAATTCATGCTTATGCTTCAAAAAATGGCCAATATACAAGTCTTTCTCATGCTAAAATTGAAAACGGAATTTTTACTTTCTGGCTAGAAATTCCATTAGCAATTGGAACTGTTGGCGGATTAACATCTTTACATCCATTAGTGAAGTTATGTTTAGAAATACTCGAAAAACCATCCGCAAAAGAATTGATGGAGATTGTAGCCGTTGCAGGTTTGGCACAAAATTTTGCCGCTCTGCGTTCCTTAACTACAACCGGAATTCAGGAAGGTCACATGAAAATGCACTTAAACAATATTATCAATCAATTTGAAGCAACTGATGAAGAGCGCCATTTAATTAAAACTCACTTTAAGAAAAATGCCGTTTCGCACAGTGCTGTTGTAGAATTTATTGAAAATATAAGAAAATAACCTGATTCATAAATTCCAAAATATTATAGTTTCGAATAAAATTCCAAATTCCAACACTAATTGGAATTTGGACCCGAGCGATAGCGAACAGACGAAGCAATTTAAAATATTGGAATTTATTCTAAAATTGAAGAATGAAAACAACCTTTTACAGTAACGGAAAACTCCTTATTACAGGTGAATATCTAGTTTTAGACGGCGCCAAAGCTTTTGCGTTACCAACAAAATTTGGACAAAATTTAATTGTAGAAAATAGTCTAAATAAAGAAATTCAATGGAAAAGTTACGATTTTGACCAACATCTTTGGTTTGAAGATACCATTTCGTTTTCTGAAATTATAGACAATACTCCAACCCAAATCGAAACGATAAAAAGCACTTTAGTAAACATTTTACATGAAGCTTATCTTTTAAATCCGGATTTCATAAATGACGCAGAAGGATATAACGTAAGTACACAACTTACATTTCCTAAAAACTGGGGATTAGGCACATCATCAACTTTATTGAACAACATTGCTCAATGGACTAAAATTGATGCTTTCACGCTTCTTAAAAACAGTTTTGGAGGCAGCGGTTATGATATCGCGTGTGCGCAAAACAACACGCCAATTATATATCGATTAGAACAAACTTTGCCTATAGTTGAAACAATTCCGTTTAATCCTGATTTTACTAAAAATATTTATTTTGTATACCTTAATAAAAAGCAAAATAGCAAGGTCGCGATAAATGCTTATTACAACAATAAAAATCAAAATCTGGCTCAGAACATTCTTGACAACAATAAAATCACCGAAGCTGTTCTAAACGCAAAAACCTTAAAGGAGTTTGCCTTTGCTTTAGAAAATCATGAAGCTCACTTAAGCAATATTTTAGAACTGAAAACCATCAAAGAAATTGCTTTTCCAGATTTTGGCGGAGTTGTTAAAAGTCTTGGCGCCTGGGGCGGTGATTTTGTAATGGTTGTTTCAAAAGAAAACCCGACTGCATATTTTGCTTCAAAAGGATATGAAACGATTCTTACTTATCAGGAAATGATTCTGCAGAAATAAAATAACCTAAGCAACTTGCTTAAAAATAAAAAGTGAACTATTAGTTCACTTTTTTTGTTTTTAAATCTTTTGTTTCAAGCCTGCGAACCTTTTGGGTTTCGAGCTCATTTGTTTCGATCAGGGTATTATGTAAACGCTCGGCCATTTTTTCTATACTATTAGTAATAGAATCATAAACGACTTCCATTCGGCGATGCTTCTCTTCTTTTATAGCTTTTAAGACATCTTCAACAAAAACTTTCTCATATTTTTCAGCAACAGAATCACGAGTATTAGTTAGCCTAATAACATAATCGTTACTTAACACTGTAACTTTAAAATGCTGTTCTTCATTACTTAGATAATATTTACCACCCAATTCATCAACATTGATGTCAGTATTACTGAGCTTTAAAAGCTCTGTAATTATTCCAAAAATATGATTTTCAATTTTAGTATATACTCTAGGCTTTCTTCTCAACAAACTAAACATAAAATATTTGTTTATCCACCGTACTTGATTATTATCTCTGTTAATTAATCATTTAACCTAACACACTAACACTGAAGTCACTCTGTTAAATCACAACAAATTAACTGCAATAATTTGAATATCACAAATTTTTACATTTTTATTTCTATTATTCCTATATACCTTAAAGAAAAATAGCTGCTATTTACTACAAAAATCACTCGCTATGCAACAAACAAAAAACCCGAAATATTCAATTGAATATTTCGGGTTTTTATATTTTTTAATTTACTTACTAAAAACTAGTAGTTAAATTTCAATCTGTTATCTTCAATTTTAGCATTAGCTTTCAACGCTGGTAAAATTCTGTTTGCATCAGATGCGCTTTGAGCTTTTACTTTAGCAACATACTCTGCATGATTAGCAACAGCAGGAGCTTTAACAGTACTAATATTTTTTACAACATAAACTCCAGTGTTTCCTTCAATTGGAGCAGATATTTTGTTTGCAGTCAAAGCAAATGCATTACCAACAACTTTTGGCTCTTGTCCTACTCCACCAGGTAAAACCGGGTTATCCATAGTAACATTAGCAGCCTGTTGAACAGCTACACCAGCACTTTTTGCAATAGCTTCAAGGCTAGATCCAGTCATTTTAGCTTTTAACATTTCAGCTTTTTTCTTGTTTTTCAAGATTGGCTCAACATAAGGTCTTGCTAAAGTAACAGACACTAAACCTGATTTGTTTTCGCTTTTGTATTGAGCAATTACGTGTCCAATATTAGCGATTTCAAAACGTTTTACATCACCTTTGTTTGTTTCTTTGTCATATGCCCATCTGATGATGTTACGTTGGTTTCCTAAAGGACCAAATGCTTCATCCATAGCTTTTGCAGTTACCGGAGCAGCAACTTTTAAACCTAATTCTTTTGCAGTAGCAGCAAAATCTTTATCAGCAGCATCCATTTCAAATTTAGTTGCCAATGTAAATACTTTATCAGAAGTAGCTTCAGATGGCTCAATTTTTTGAGCAATAGTAGCTAAACGAATTCCGTCTTGTTTATCTGTAATTTTGATAATGTGAAATCCGAAAGGAGTTTCAACTAAACCAATTTTTCCAATTCCGTTATTGAATACAAAATCATTGAATGGTTTTACCATTTGGTTTGGACCAAAGTATCCTAAATCTCCACCTTGCTGAGCAGATGAATCATCAGAACTTGTAAAAGCCAACATCATAAAACTATCCGGATTAGCCTGAACTTGTGCTAAAATTTCTTCAGCTTTAGCTTTAGCTTCTTCTTTAGTTCTTTTTTCTTTAGCATTTGGAGTTTGAGATCCTTCGTAAGCAATTAAGATATGGCTAGCTTTTGCGTTAACACCAGCTTTAAATCCTAAAGATTTAGAGATAGCATAATATTTTCCAATAACATAAGGACCATAAATTGCTCCTGCAGGCAAACTGAATAATTTATCAGCATCAACTGCTGGTAAAGCATTTTTAGCTACATAAGTAGAATCGTAAGGAACATCAGAATTTGAATTTACGAATTCAGCAATGTTAGTTGCACTTTTAAAACTTGGCAATGTATCGTTTTTACCTGTTTTTGCATTGTAAACAACACTTCCGTTTAATAATGCAGTAACTTTAGCTTTAACTTCGGCTTCGTCTTCTTTTGAAGCTTTATCTTCTACTAAAACATATTGAATTTCACGAGTTTCATCCGCTTTGAATTTTTTCTCGTTTTTCTTCATATAATCAACGATATCAGAATCAGAAATTTTCACATCGCTATCTTTAATAGAAGAATATAATGCAGCAGCATAAGCAAAGTTTACTTTGTTAGCTTCCATCTCATATTTCAACTTTCCTTCACTTACAGTTGTGTAAAGTCCAGCTTTTACAAGTGTATTGTAGATTTGATATTTTGCGTTCAATTCAGCATCTTTCTCTTTTTGAGAAATATATTGAGCTGCTTCAGGATTTGTTTTGAAGTAATCTTTAAATTTTACAACATCAAACATTCCTGCAGCATTTAAGAACATTGGGTTTTTACCAATATTTGGGTCTGCTTTTAAAACTTCAAGTAAGTGTTTTTCACCAACTCTCAATCCTAATTTATCAAATTGAGAAGATAATAATGCGATTGAAACTTCTTGATCCCAAACTCTGTTTGCAGCTTCAGTGGAAGTAATTCCTTGACCACTTTTTTCAACATTACTAACTTTAACTCTAAAGTCTTCAAATGAAATATCTTTTCCATCGATGCTTCCCACATCTTTTGAACTTTGACCAAATGTTCCTTTATTAAATAGATCTTGTATTATAAATGCAAATAATGCAAGTGCAATAACTCCTATCAATAAAGCGGAACGCTGTCTAATTTTTGCTAAAACTGCCATTTTTATTATCGTTAATTTTATATTCAGTTTGCGAAAATACAATTATCTAGTTAATAACAATACAACTAGCGTTTTATTTTCAACAATTTTTTTTATTAATTTAAAAAATCACTCTTTTATTGTCATTTTGACTAATTCAATTTTCTTGTTTGTCGCCTCTTCGATCACAAAATGATAGTTGTCAATCATGATTTCATCACCCTTTTGAGGGATTTCTTTGGTATGATTAACAATAAAACCACCCAATGTTCCGTAAGAATCTTCTTCTGGAATCATTAACTTATAAGTTTCATTTAAATACTCTACATCCAAACGTGTCGAAAACAAATATTTCCCATCTTCCAATTCCTGTTCAATCAATTCTTCTTCTTCTGAATCATGCTCATCTTCAATTTCTCCAAAAAGCTCTTCTACAATATCTTCTATCGTAATAATTCCAGATGTTCCTCCATATTCATCTAAGACTACAGCCACATTTTTTCGCTTTTTAATCAGCAAATCCAGGGCGTCTTTTATCAAAATTGTTTCGGGAACAAACTCAACGGTCATTAGAACCGATTTAATCGTTTTTGGCTTCTTAAACAAATCAAAAGAGTGCACATAACCCACAATATCATCCAATGAGTTTTGACTTACTACAATCTTAGAATACCCTGTCTCGATAAACAATTCTTTAAGATCTGTTATGCTATCAAACAAATCTATATCTACAATTTCTGTACGCGGCGTCATAATGTCGCGGGCTTTTACACCGGAAAATTCTAAGGCATTTTGAAAAATCTGAATTTCAGAATCTACTTCTTCATCATCTTCAACAGAACTCATTTGCTCTGTAATATAGTTCCCGAGTTCTATTTTACTAAAATACAACTGAGCCTGATCTCCTTCGGTTTTGAAAAATTTTCTCAAAACAAAATCTGAAATCCAAATAAAGAAAGTCGAAATGAAATAGAATAATCTGTAAAACAAATATGCCGGAAGCGCAAAAGCCTTAATCAATGTATTGGCATAAATTTGAAAAAAAACTTTAGGAAGAAATTCGGCTGTCATCAAAACTATAAAAGTAGATAATATAGTCTGAATCAATAAACTACTGAAGTCAGAAAAATGAAATCCTAATTTAATGATACATCTTAGAATTAAATCTCCCATAAAAAAACCATAAACCACCAAAGCAACATTATTACCAATTAACATTGCAGCAATAAATTTTGAGGGATTTTCGGTAAGCTTTGTTAGGATTTGAGAAAGAAAATTATCTTGTTTTTTTTCAATTTCAAGATAAATTTTATTCGAGGAAATAAAAGCTATTTCCATTCCTGAAAAAAAGGCTGATAGTATTAAACATAGTATTATAATACTAATTTCCATTTTTATTGTTTTTTGTTACGGTCATCAAATTTCTTCGCAAACTTCCTTCTGAAGAAAAACATTACCACAGCCATTCCTGCAATTATAAAACTCAAAGTCGAATTATCGTTTCCTTGGTTTAATTTTGTAATTCCGTCATAAACAAAATAAATTGCAAAAGCGATGTAAACGTATTGTGTATATTTCATGTAACCCATAATGTTCTTTTTTTTATTCGTCTGATTCAATTTCGCCACTTACACGTTGCGAATTAATCACTTTAAAATCTTTACTAAAATCTATTCCCTGCCCGTACGAAACTCCTTTAGCATCTGTAAGCTTGAATTTTCTTTCGGTGTAAAACCATTCATTTTTCTGATCAAAATACAACTGTTCTGTTTCCAGCATTTGACCTGCTTCTGACGTGATTTTTACTTTTCCCTGCAAATCTATTATACCTGTAGTCTTGTATGAAACAGCATAATTTGATCTTATAAAGGTACGTTTTTGTTTTTTATCATATAAAGTAACATCAAGTCCTTTAGGAAATTCTGTAAATGGAAACTCCAGGTTTGAATAATCCAGCATTTTTGGACTTATCAAAATACCGGTTATACGTCCGGAATCTGTATATTTAACATTAACAGTATCAGCATCACTGCCTGGAACAAATTCAGAGAAGTTAATTTTCTGAACTTCCTTAAAATTACTTTCGCATCCAAAAAACAGTGTCACAGCGAGAACTGTGACAATATTTATAATATATCTCTTTGGTAAATTCATTTGCCAAATGTAGTAAATTGTATGTGCTTAAAAAAACATAAGGGTTTATGTTTAATTGTATTTACTCTTTATGAACCATTTATCATTGAAAGAGAAACTTACACTAAAGTTTACATAATTTTCCTGAACTAAGTTTGAAGAAACGGTACCTCTTTTTCCGAATTCAATTCCAAAATTCACATTTGAAAAAGATCCAGGAATTGGAACTCCAGCTCCTAAGGTCATACCAACATCTTTTATTGATTCATTGTTGATTATTAAACCTATTTTCTCGTATTTCAATCCGGCTCTATAGGTAATTCTGCTCATATAGCTTGAGAATGATGTATAGTTAGGAATATAATATCCTCCTACTGCATATTTTTGATATTTTTCGTAACGTACATTTTGCTCTGAATTGTAATAATTCGCAAATTGCCCATCTCCTTGAAAAGCCAATGTAGTACCTACCAACCATTTTCTGGCTTGCCCAATACCGGCACCAAATGTTACTTTGTTTGGCAATTTCAAATTATCTTCATGCGGATCAAATGTTATAGGATTCGGATCTCCGTCAACTGCAATAACTCTTGTTGTATTTGAGTTTAGCGTAGTTGCAAAATTATAACTCAAACTGGTAAACAAACTTAGCTTTTTATTAATCTTAGTTTGATACATTGTACCAATATTAAAACTAACACCTGACAACTCTGAAGCATTTGTTTCTTGTGTTGAATTTTGAACGCCTGTAAGAAGCTCTACACTTGTTGTTGTGATTTTTCCGAAATTATACTGAACATCTGCACCAACTGTCCAATTGTGTTTAATTTTATATCCTAATCCGAAGTAAACTTTATTTATTCCTCCGGTTCCACTAAGCTGAGAACTTGTTGCTCCTGGAGTATCCGTTCTGTCATTTCTAATTTTATATCCAACTGAAGATACCGGAATCAAACCAAATGATGCTCCAAATTTCCCCATTGGGATTCCAACCGCCAAATAATCAAAAGTAGATCTCTGCGCTTTTGCAGATTCTGCATTAGTCTTTAATGTCGACGTTCCAAAAGTTCCTCCAACAGTAAAGGTTGTTTGCATCAAACTAGCATAACTTGCCGGATTTTCAATGTTTAAGTGAATACTATCCTGCTCTACCGCAACTCCGGACATAGATCTGTTTTCAAGAGTTCCTTTAAACCTTACGTCTCCAATTCCGTAAAAAGAATAAGGAGATGCAGTACCTTGCTGAGCGAATGAAACGAACGAGATAAGCAAACAAGCGCTTACTATAATTTTTTTAATCATTGTCGATTTTATATTGAAATGTTTGGTTCAAACTCTCCAGAAGGAAATTTGAATTGGCAAATATGGTATTTTTTAATCGTTTAGCCAAAAATTCTGCATCGCCTCCCGTTAAAATTATTATAAAATTTGAAAAGTTTGCTCGATATTCATCGATAAAACCGTCAATCTCATAGACGAAGCCATTGACAACTCCTGAATGTATGGCTTGTGCAGTCGAATTTCCTACATAGGATTCCGGCATCTCCATAGTCAGCAAAGGCAACCTGGCCGTGAAATTATGGAGCGCTTCATACCTTAAACGTAAGCCCGGAGAAATTGCCCCGCCCAAATAATTATCATTTTCGTCGATAAAATCGTAGGTAATACAAGTTCCTGCATCAATTACCAGTCTATTTTGTTTTGGAAACTGTAAAGTTGCCCCAGATGCGAGAATCATTCTGTCAATTCCTAAAGTTTTTGGAGTTGCGTATTTATTTATAAAAGGAAAAGCATCTTCATGAGTAAAAAAATGAATATTTAAATCCTTTTCAAATGCCAAAAAAGATTTTTTTTCGACATTTCCGACCGAAGCAACGATCAAATCGGAGCAATTTTGAAATTTTTTTAAAATTTCTTTAATTTTTTTTTCGAGCTCATTTTTCTCAAAAACGAAACTCCCCAAAACAGTACTACCCTCAAAGACAGAAGCTTTAATTCTTGTATTGCCAACATCAATTGCTAAAATCATATTTGTTTTTTTACCTCTGCGAAGATACGAATTGATTTTTTTAAAAAAATCTTTTGGATAAACGGAAAATGATTCTATCTTTGCACCCGCAATACGCACACAAAGGTACCTTAGCTCAGATGGTAGAGCAATGGACTGAAAATCCATGTGTCCCTGGTTCGATCCCTGGAGGTACCACAAAACCCGAATAGAAATATTCGGGTTTTTTGTTTTTTAACCCCTTCCTTTTTACCGCATTTTTTCTTTACCGCTAAGAGCGATTAAGATTTACGCAAAATTCGCAAAGCTACTTATAATTAAGCCTTGCGAACTTTGCGTTTTTACGTTTTTACAATTATAGCCCACGGTTTAAACCGTGGGCTATAATTGTAACATGGTATTTATATTTGCAGTTTTTACTTAAAATTAATTCTTTGCTTACTTTCCGGTTAAAAAAAAATGCGGTTAAACACAACAGTCAACAAATAACGATGTTTTGTTAAAAAAGTATCGATTAAATAAAACCATATCCATTATATTAGCAAAATAATACCTTATACTTTTATTTAATATCAACTACACAAAGTGATTTTATGAGTAAAACTTCTACAAAAGGCATTTGGAAAGTGATTTCAGCCTCCTCAATGGGAACTATGATTGAATGGTATGATTTCTATATTTTTGGAAGTTTAGCAGTCGTAATTTCAACAAAATTCTTTCCAAGTGACAATCCTACTGCGGCTTTCTTGTCGACATTAGCCACTTTTGCTGCAGGATTTGTGGTTCGTCCTTTTGGAGCTTTGTTTTTTGGAAGACTTGGTGATATCATTGGCCGTAAATATACTTTTATGGCTACTTTATTATTAATGGGTGGCTCTACTTTTTTAATAGGATGTATTCCGGGTTATGAAACTATTGGTTTTCTTGCTCCGTTATTGGTTCTAATTCTTCGTTTGCTACAAGGTCTCGCGCTTGGCGGCGAATATGGCGGCGCAGCTACTTATGTTGCAGAACACGCTCCTGTTGGTCAAAAAGGATATTGGACTTCCTGGATTCAGACCACAGCTACGATTGGTTTATTTATCTCTTTAATGGTTATTCTGGCTACTAAAAATATTCTTTCTGCCGAAGATTTTGACTCCTGGGGATGGCGGGTTCCGTTTTGGGTTTCTATTGTTATGGTTGGTATTTCATATTTGATTCGGAAAAATATGGCCGAATCTCCTGTTTTCGCGAAAGCAAAAAAAGAAGGAACAACGAGTAAAAATCCGTTAAAAGAAAGTTTTGGAAACCGCTATAATCTGAAGTTTGTATTACTGGCATTATTTGGTGCTACAATGGGACAAGGTGTTGTTTGGTACACGGGACAGTTTTATGCCATGAGTTTTATGAAAACGGTAATGAATATAGATTCCTCACAAGTTGATGGATTACTAGGAATTGCTCTCTTAATAGGAACTCCGTTTTTTATTGTTTTTGGATGGCTGAGCGACAAAGTAGGTCGAAAATATATTATGATGGGCGGTATGTTGCTTGCTATTTTATTCTACAGACCCATATATAGGATGATGTACAATACAACTGATGTAAGTTATAAAACCGAAATCATAGAAAAAACAAAACAAGCTGTAGAAATTACAAAAAACAACGACTCAATTGTCACTATTAAAAAAGAATTTACAGACGGAACATCTTTACTCGAGAAAAGATCGTATGTTGCAAATAAAAAAGAGCCTCAGGTGAACACATCAATAAACATTAATTCAAGCGATGAATGGACTTTGATTTTACTGGTTTTTATTCAGGTTCTGTTTGTAACGATGGTTTATGGCCCAATTGCTGCTTTTTTAGTAGAAATGTTCCCAACAAAAATCAGGTATACGTCAATGTCACTGCCGTATCATGTTGGAAACGGAATTTTTGGAGGTTTACTTCCGGCTATTTCAACCTACTTTGTAACACATGCAAAACAAGCAGGAAAAGCAGATTTTTATCTTGACGGACTTTGGTATCCTATTATTATAGCTTCTGTTTGCTTTGTAATTGGAATGGTTTATATCGATAATAAAAATAAAACAAATCACCTTTAATACTATTAGAATATGAATACAATTAAACAAATTTTAGGTGTTTTATGGATTCTTCTCGCAATTGCTGCGACTTACTTTTGCATATTTGAATTTGGGCTGCCTAAACTACTTTCAGACAAACAAGATGATCTCGTTTTTGGTATCATCATTCTTTTTATCCTTACTCCATTAATTGTTTTAGGACTGGGAACTTTTGGCTATTTTGCCTTGATTGGTGAATATAATGACAAAAAGAAATAAATTTAAAATACACCTTAAACCAAAAGGGTTGCCTGTTTCCAGACAACCCTTTTCACTACTAAACAAAACCAAACTTATACTTTTTCGAATATTAAAATCATATTCTAAAAACTATTTTTTAATAAACTTAACCACTCGAACATTGTCATTCTCATCAAAAGCTTTCACGAGATACATTCCTGTTTTTAAATCACTTATTCCAAACTGAAAATCTAAATTTCCGTTTGTTGTAAAGCTTTTTACCAATTGACCCGAAATTGCATAAACCTGAACTTTGGTTGTTACAATATCTAGTGTAAAATAATTCGAAACCGGATTTGGATACAAACTAACAGTATTTCCTTTTTCGAAATTTTCAATCGCTAAATTTGCCTGTTTGTTACCATAAATTCTGTATTCACCAGCCGGTAAATTCATAGTTGCATTTACATCCGTCACATTAATAGTGGTATTATCCATTAAATTATACCAAGCTCCGGTATACGGAAAACCTGTTGCAACATTCTTTGCCATAAGATCAAAATTGGCTACTATTAAAACATCTTTTAATTGTGTCGAAGCTAAACTACTATTAGTGATTTTTATATTGATACTTAACGAATTTGGACTTGAAATAGTAGACGTTCCTAAAAACACAGGTTCTGTAGTTTTAAGATTGATCATTTTTGCCCAATCGTAGTAAATCTTGTTTCGATTTGTGTTTCCTAACCAATTATTAACCCATTGTGGCTGCGGTTTAGTTTCTAATTTACAATCTCCGGCAATTGTAGCTGAAGCATCGTTTACCGTACCATTATTACAAGTATAAATAGAGCTGTCCCATCCTAATTCTCCAAAATGCCAAATCATTTTTGGTCCCGGAATCAATAACGAAACTGCTCCAATTGCCGACATTCTTGACAAAGCTGTATTTAATATTTTTACATTATAAGTTCCGTTTGAAGCTCCGTATTGAACATTTTTATACATCAAACGCTCTTCATCATGACTTTCTGCATAACCCATTAATCGATTTGCGATAAAACCACGG
This sequence comes from uncultured Flavobacterium sp., assembly GCF_963422545.1. Classification (NCBI taxonomy): domain Bacteria; kingdom Pseudomonadati; phylum Bacteroidota; class Flavobacteriia; order Flavobacteriales; family Flavobacteriaceae; genus Flavobacterium; species uncultured Flavobacterium sp. Next base: position 140,883 of record NZ_OY730251.1, on the reverse strand, counting down.
CTAGAACTTGCCATTCTCGAAATATCACTACTCGTAGCATATCCCATTGACAGCTGATTGTATTGGTCTGTCATTTTTCCCCACATCATAACACCTTTACTTGGCGTTTCCGTAACTCTGTAATTTGCCCATTCCTTCTCTTCGGCATCAGTTCCTAAATGCTCAAAAATAGTATAATGCGTAGGATCAAGACTCCAGGAATAATCTGCATATTTTTTTAAAACATCTACTCTGTCCTGTTGGTATGCATTGGTACAAGTTTCATCTGATGCTGTACAAGCTTGCGTAAATCCTTTGGTCAAATCCCAACGGAAACCATCGATTTTATATTCTTCAATCCATTGTTTGATTACGCGATCTACATAATATTGCGTTTTTAACGATTGATGATTAAAATCTTCTCCAACACTATAACTATGTTTTGCAACGGTATTAAAATAAGGATTTTCAGTTGTTGGCGAACCAAAACCATCTCCATCAGGATCATTCATCCACATTCTTACCATCGGATTACGTCCAAAAGCATGATTTAAGGCTACGTCAAGAATAACTGCAATTCCGTTTTGATGACATAAATCAATGAATTCTTTTAATTTATCTGAAGTTCCGTAAAACTTATCCAAAGCCATATGAAATGAAGTATTATAACCCCAACTTTCATTGCCTTCGAACTCCATTACCGGCATTAATTCGATCGCATTTATTTTAAGTGTTTTAAAATAATCGATCTTATCAATCAAACTTTGATAATTTCTATTGGCATCAAAATCACGAATCAAAACTTCGTAAACTACCAATTTATCTTTTTCTGGCTTTGCAAAATTAGCTACTTGCCAATTGTATGGAGTTTGCCCCGTTTTCAAAACTGTAACTTCATAGTTTTGTCCTGCAGGATAAACTGGCATATTTGGATATGAAGCTGCAGGAACTGAAGGATCATCATAGGGTGACAATACCAAAGTCGAATACGGATCTGCTGTTTTTACCAATGAAGGTGAATTTGCAATTGGCGTTGCCTCAACAACCCAATATTGATAGGTATTATTTTCGCCTGAAACCAATCCGGTTAATTCTAACCAGAATTTTCCGGAAGCAGGATCTTTTTTCATGGCATACGCCGATGAAGGCTGCCAGTTGTTAAAACTTCCTGCAACGTAAACAAAGTCTTTTAAAGGTGCGTCTAAAACCAAAGTTGCTTTTGTTACATCTGCTGCATTATAATTAATTCCGTCAACTAAACCAGCAGGCATGCCTTCTGAAACCGTGTTTGGATTTACAATTGCCGTAAACTTTTTTACAATTGTTGTTGCTCCTTGAGTTACACTCAATTCATAACTTTGATTATCTGTAATGTTACTGTGAGAATATGAATAACTTGAAGTACTTGCACTTGTATTGATAACAACTCCGTTTGCTTTTAAGGAATAACTTGCAGCCCCGTTTGTATTTGTTGCTGTAATAGTAAAGTTAGATCCAGAAGCAATAATTGTTGAGCTATTTTCAATTGGCGCAGTCAGATTTACCTGAAAAGAGCCAACTTCGACCAAAATATCCTGAGATTTTTTATCTCCTGTTCCGTTTTTTGCTTTAATTAAAAAACCAATTTTACCAATTCCTGTAGTATTATAGTAAGTTGTTGGCGTAAAGGTTTTAGTATAAGTATCAGAAGCAGCATTATAAGTGAATTTGCTTGCATCACTTGAGGCATCCCAAGCTCCATTATTGGGTGTCCCTTTTTGTGTCGTATCGTTTGTATCAAAAGCCCAAGCCCATAAATAAAGAGAATTATCTGTAACTCCCCAAGTCGTCTCGTTAATACTGCTTCCGTTAATTGTAATGGTAATAGAAGTTGTTTCTTCAAAAACTGCGGGGCTAACAGAATAGGTCGCCGGTTGTATCTGCGCAAAAGAAAACACAGACAACAAAAGGAAAAATAATAGTAGAGTTTTTTTCATAATTAATACTTTTATTAAAAAAGGCTATCCGTAGATAGCCTCTTTATAATTTTACTTACTACTGTTTTACCATAGAGTAAGTGTAATTTCTTGGATTACTTAAATCAAGTGTGATTAAATAAGTTCCTGCTGTTGTGCCAATATTAGTTCCACCTTCTTCTAATTTACCATCAGCTCCAGTATCACCATAATTCAAATCCCAGTTTCCATTTGCTCTAAATTTCAAACCATTATCAGGAGCAGATTGTGCTGTTAAAACAGCAATAACTGTCCATTTTTTAGTAGTAGGATTATAAGTCATTGGCGTATCAGTATCCCATCCTCCAGGAGTTGCATTACCAATAATACCCCATGTCATTTTCGTTGCTGAATAGGTTAATTTTGCAGGATCAGTGTCTGCTTTTATTCTATAGTAACCTGGCGTAGCAATTTGAAGATTATCACTTCCATTGTAAATTAAAGTTCCAGCTGTTGCACCTTTTGTATACTTATTATCAAAATTTGCTGCAGGAGTTAGTAAAAATTCGCCTGCTGTTGCAAAATACACATAACCGTCAAAAGCAGTTTTTCCATAACCTTCAGCTAGTAATGTTGGAGCAGAAGATGGAGTCCAGTCAGAACCGTAACCACTTGCATTTTGATATCCTCCAGGAATCCATAATTTAGGCGTTTCAGTAGTATATGGAGTTACAACAATCCCCGCAACGTTAGAAAACATAATATTTGTACTTACATTAGATCTTATTCTTACTTCAAAATCTGAAGCAACAAATGGAGTCGCTTTTAAAGCCAACACAGCGCTATTTAATTTCCCTACAGAAACTGAAACCTGATTTTGAGATTTAACAGTACCTAATTCTTGTGGTGTTTTGAATGAATTACCTTTTGAGTCAATTTCAACTGTATAAGTTACTTCAACATCTCCGCCATAATTTGCAGATTTCCATGTAAAACGTTCCGCTTGCACATCAGCCTTATCTGGAGATAACACATAAGCTGTGCCCGATGAAGGAGCAGTTAAAACTGGAGAATCAACTCCCACAATAACTGGTCTATCTTGTACGTCCTCAACGTTGCATGATATTGCAACTAATGCTAATAAAGCAATTAATAGTTTTGTTATATTTTTCATATTAGTATATTTTTAATTATTAGTATCCAGGATTTTGTTTTAATTTTTGATTTGATGCTAAAGCCCCCGATGGGATTGGAAATAAATCTCTATAACTTTGCGTAGAAGTACCACTAATAACATTCCCTTTCCATGGCCATAAATAAGAGCCACCGGTAAATTTCCCGAAGCGAATCAAATCAGTTCTGCGATGTCCTTCCCAATGAAGCTCTCTTCCTCTTTCATCTAAAATGAAATTTAAAGTAAGATCCCCCTGAGTTATCAAGTTACCTTTTGCTCTTGTTCTTAACGCATTTACATAAGTAGTAGCGGTTCCTAGATCACCTCCTGCACCTCTAATAGCACATTCTGCATACATTAAATAAGCATCTGCCAATCTAAAAATTGGAAAATCAGTATCTGCAAAGTTTCCTGCTTTATCTGACCCCTGAACTCCATTAACATCAACATTTTTAAATTTCTGAATAGCATATCCATCAGTAAATGAACCTATATCAGCGATTTCCTTAGATTGTCCTTTAGTATAAAACTGACCACGAGTATCTGTTGTCCCAGCATCAAATTTATTCACAAAAGCTGATGTGGTTCTAATACCTCCCCAACCTCCATTGATACCAAATTCTGATGCAACCATACTTCCTCCAACTGGAGCGTGCACTAAAAATGTTGTACCTCCATAAGTTTGCGTATTTAACCCATCAAAAGCGATAGCAAAAATAAATTCATTCTGAGCTCCGTTTTTATTATTATCAGCCAAAAACAACTGATTATAGTTATTATGAATAGAATAACCAGAAGAAATAACTTTATTAATCAAAGGAAGTGCTGCCGCATAATTATCAGTACCAATATAAACCTTTGCATTCATGTATAACTTAGCCTGTAACATCCACGCAGCTGCCTGATCAACTCTATATTGTTCGTTTGCTTTTGGTGCTTTTAATAATGGCGTAATAGCAGTAAGCTCATCATCTATAAACTTATACAACTCAGCTCTTGAAGCATATTCTGGATAATAGAATGTACTTGGTGAATCTTCTGTCACCAATGATCCTGCTCCAAAAGTATCTACTAAATGCCAGTAAGTCATTGCTCTTAAAAATCGAGCTTCTGCACGGTACGTTTTAATATCTGCTAATACCGAAGCATCTGTTACTCCTCTTCCTGCTAATTTTGCATCTGTAGTTTGTCTTAAAAACTCATTACAGTTCACAATTTGAAAAGAAAAACGTGCAAATGTAGCGGCAATAAAAGTATCACCTGATGTCCAGGTTTGATAATGAAAATCTTTAATAGTTCCATCATTCCACGCAATAACAGCTTCATCAGTGGTTAACTCCTGCATCATCCAGAAACCTCTAATATATTGACTTGTGCCTTCGTCAATTCCAGAAATATCGGGACTTCCAGCTGGTCCTTGTTGTCCTGTAGTTGCAAAACCAGCATATAATTTAGCTAAATTTTCTTTGTATGCAGCTGGATTAGCAAAAAGCTCATCACTAGTAACAGAATCTCCATTATCTGGTGATTGGTTAAGGTCAGCTGTACATGATGAAAGCAACATCGTCATCATAAACAAAGAAATACCCATTATTTTTATTTGTATCTTTTTCATTTTTCTTGTTATTTGAATTAGAAATTAGCATTTAATCCTAACGTGAAAGTAATAGGTCTCGGATATATATTATTATCTATACCACCAGAAATTTCAGGATTTAAGCCCTCATACTTAGTAATCGTTAAAACATTTTGAGCTGCCATCGTTAATTTAAGCGTCGAAATACCTTTTATTTTTTGATTAAAAGTATAGCCAATTGCAATATTATCTAATCTCACAAAAGATGCATCTTGTACATAGTAATCAGAGTGCAATTGTCCATCTGTTTGTTTTTTGAAACCTGTTTGTAAAAGATTATCCACACCATTTGATAAATCAGTAGTTCTGGTTAAGATATTATTATAAGTACCATATCCTGAATCTACGTTGTTGTACATAAAATTACCCCATGAACCTCGCCAGTTCATAGACATATCCCAACTTTTGTAGGTTAAGCTAGTATAGAATCCGTAAAAAACATCGGCTGTTGGTTTATGAAAACGATATTTGTCATCTGCATTTACAACTCCATCTTTATTACGATCAATAAAAACACCATCTAGAGGCTTTCCATCAGCTCCATAAGCCTGCTCGTATACATAAAATGAATTTGGCGCATAACCAACCTGATTATTCTGGATTAGATTTCCTGTTCCACCTCCAATTGAACCTGTATCAAGACCTGGAGTATTATCTTGAGTAGTAGTTAATTTTGTAATTTTTGAATCCTGGAAAGTAATATTCCCACCAATTCTCCATTCTAAATTTTTAGTTTGAACCGGAACAACCTCTGCAGATAATTCGATTCCCTTATTTTTAATACTACCAATATTATAGTTATCGTAATTAGAAAATCCGAAAAAAGCAGGATTCTGAGTATATAACAATAAATCATTTGTTGTTCTTTGATAAACATCAGCAGCACCTGTAATTCTATTATTGAATAGACCAAAATCTAATCCAATATTTATTGTTGTAGTTTCTTCCCATTTCAAATTACTGTTATACGGTTGCGGTCTGTAAGTTGTATAAAATGTATTTCCAATTTGGTATTGAGCAGTACTATTTGATGCAAGATACAATGGCAATGAAGGGTAAGGATTACCAATATTTTGCTGACCTGTAATACCCCAACCACCTCTTAATTTTAAAGAGTTAATACTTGTTACGTTTTTCAAAAACCCTTCTTCATTCAATTTCCATGCAACAGAAACAGCCGGGAAATTTGACCAACGATATTGTTCAGTAAATCTAGAAGTACCATCACGTCTTATAGAAGCCGTAACTAAATATTTATCAGCAACGGTAAAATTCGCTCTTCCAAAAAATGACTGTAGATTAATACGTGTTGGAGTAAATAACTCTACCGTCTTTTTATCATTCTCAAAATTATTATTTGATTTATTTTTCTCTTCTCTAAAATCTTGATATGTATAACCACCTGTCACGTCAACCTGAGTATCTATTGCATCAATCTTTTTATTGTAATTAAGATACAAATCCATTACCTTATTGTTTCTCTTTTCAATATTTTCGTAAGTATTATTGTACCCAGATCCCTTAAGACCAGATAAATAATTAGCATCAATTCCTCCGTAACCTCTACCACTCATTTGATCATAACCAAAATTAGCAACAGCTTTCAATTCTGGTAAAAAGTGCAATTTATAATCAAACTGAATATTCCCGATATTTCTATAAAAAGTACCTAAATTGTTTTGTTGCTCAATCATCGCTACTGGGTTTTTTCCAGCCAATTGATTAAATTCTGTTGGACTTGTCATCCATTGAAAATAAGTACCATCAGCATTCTTTACTGATTGTGTTGGATCAAAACCAATAGCTGAACTTACAGCACCAGTAGTGCTATAATTACTTTTAATAATAGAAGTATTATTATTTACCTGAACTTTTAAATGCTTATCAAAAAAATCTCCAGTAAGTGAAACTCCCATAGTAGTTCTCTCAAAATTATCTTTTAACAAAACACCATTCAAATTAGTATATCCTACAGAAGCTCTGTACGCTATATTATCTGAACCTCCACTTGCTGAGATATTTTGATCAGTCCCCATAGCAGTTCTGTAAATTTCATCTTGCCAGTTTGTATTCGCTGATCCTACCAAAGCTTGTTGAGCAGCATTACCATTTGCAGATATAAAATCTCTAAATTGTCCGCTTGATAATGCATCTACTTTTTTAGTTACTTCAGAAACCTGAAAGTTTCCGTTATAGCTTACTTTGATATCACCAGCTTTTCCTTTTTTGGTAGTAATAATAATTACCCCATTTGAAGCTCTTGAACCGTAAATTGCAGTTGCTGAAGCATCTTTTAAAACTGAAATAGATTCAATATCATTTTGATTGATTGTCGAAAGTGGATTTTTACCTCCCTCAACACCCCCAGCCGCAACCGGAACTCCATCAATTACATAAAGAGGATCATTACTTGCAGTAAGCGACGAACCACTTCTAATCCTTACAACTGGATCAGCTCCTGGAGATCCTCCTCCATTAATGATTTGTAAACCAGCAACTCTACCTTGGATCATCTGATCTGCAGAAGTAACGGGTCCTTTATTAAAATCTTTATTAGTTAAAACTGTTATAGCACCTGTTGCGTCTTTTTTCTTAACAGTTCCGTAACCTACTTGAACCACTACTTCTTTAAGTTGATTCGTATCTTCTTCTAGAGAAATATTTAAGTTTTTTTGACCTGAAAAATCAAGTGTAGTCGTTTTATATCCAATAAAAGAAACTACAATTTTGTCACCATTTTTTACATTAGACAATTGAAATTTCCCATCAAAATCTGTAGAGGCGCCTCCTGTAGCACCTTTTACATTTATGTTTACTCCTGGAATTGGTTGTCCTGTTGTTTTATCGACAACAGTTCCATTTAAAGTACTTTGAGCGAGTACACTAAACGGCAACAAGAGGAATAAAAATAACAACTTTTTGTAAATTGTTTTCATACTTTTTGTTTAAATTAGTTTGAGTTTTTGATTGTTAGTTAAGTTTTTAATTTTACTTCGAATTTCAAAATTAGGAATTTATTAACACGGCCAACCAGTTACCATTTTTATTGGTTTACGAAAACGTGGTAGTGTTGAAAACTTTCTATTTTTTGTAATCTTTTAAGTCAAAAATTGTCAATTATAAAAATATAAGATACCTTTATTAACAATTAGATTTTTTTGAAATAACCATTATGAAACGTAAAATAACTCTAAAACAGATTGCAAAAGAACTTGATGTATCTATTTCAACTGTCTCAAAATCACTGCGAAATAGTTTGGAGATAGGCGAAGAGACACGTTTAAAAGTGCAGGCTTTTGCAAAGTTTTACAACTATAAGCCCAACAACATCGCTCTTAGTCTAAAAAATCGAAAAACCAAAAGTATTGGTATTATCATTCCGGAAATTGTACATTATTTTTTCTCTACTGTAATCAACGGAATCGAACAGGTTGCTAACGAAAATGGCTATAGTGTTGTCATTTGTTTGTCTGATGATTCTTTTGATAAAGAAGTCCTGAATATGGAAATGTTAGCCAACGGAAGTATCGATGGTTTTATCATGTCACTCTCTAAAGAAACCCAGTTTAAAGGTGACTTTCATCATATTACAGAAGTTATCAATCAGGGAATGCCGGTTGTAATGTTTGACCGCGTAACCAACGATATTTTATGCGATAAGGTTATTATTGATGATAAAGCTGCCGCTTATGAAGCTGTTCAAAGTTTGATTGATAGTGGCAGAAAAAAGATTGCTTTAGTAACAACAGTCGATTATGTAAGTGTTGGAAAACTAAGAACCGATGGTTACGAAAAAGCGCTTCTGGACAACGGATTACCATTCAATGAAGATTTAATCATAAAAATTGAAGACGTTGATACCTGCGAAATAACAATTAGTCAGCTTTTGCATGACAGAGCTTTCGACGCTGTTTTTGCTGTAAATGAACTTTTTGCCGTAACAATTATCAAAACTGCATCAAAAATGGGGCTAAAAGTTCCCGAAGATCTTGCCGTAATTGCTTTTACTGACGGAATTATCTCAAAATATTCAACTCCAAGTATTACCACTGTAAGCCAAAGTGGCGAAAAAATGGGAAATAAAGCTGCTAAAATGCTGATCGAAAGACTCGAAGCCGAGCACGACGATGATGACGAAGAAAACGAAAATTACACCACAGAAGTTATCGAAACACACTTAATACAACGAGAATCTACTGACTAAAATTCTTAAAATCAACACATTCTAAAGTCATAAATAATATTTATGACTTTTTTGTTAGCATAAATAAAAAAATAATTAATACTTTTACGCCTGCTCAAAGCTTTTACTTTTACTTCGAAACCATAAGTAAGTTTTGATAAGCAAAGCGCTTATCGTCTAATTAATTTTTTAATTACGATAATGGAAAAGCGTAAATTAAGTTTCTGGGAAATTTGGAACATGAGTTTCGGTTTCTTAGGAATACAGTTTGGTTTTGCACTGCAAAACGCAAATACTTCAAGAATTTTTGAAACCCTTGGTGCTAAAATAGATGAAATTCCAATTTTATGGATTGCAGCTCCGGTTTCAGGATTAATAATCCAACCCGTAATTGGTTATTTTAGTGATAGAACCTGGACTCGTTTAGGTAGACGTCGCCCCTATTTTTTAATTGGAGCAATTTTGTCTTCGATCGCATTATTCGTTATGCCAAACTCTCCTACTTTATGGATTGCAGCAGGAACTTTATGGATCATGGATGCTTCGATAAATGTTTCAATGGAACCTTTTCGTGCTTTTGTTGGCGATAATTTACCAGACCATCAGCGCGCGCTAGGTTTTGTTATGCAAAGCTTTTTCATTGGTACCGGCGCCGTTGTAGGCTCTGTTTTACCCTATCTTTTTACAAATGTTTTTGATGTCAGCAATGTTGCTCCTAAAGGAATTATTCCGGATGCCGTAAAATGGTCTTTTTATATTGGCGGAATCGTTTTTCTACTTTCTGTTTTATGGACTGTTTTTAAAACAACCGAATATACTCCCGAAGAACTTCATGCGTTTGAAGCTAACAGCAAGAAAGATTTAGAAAAAGATGCTCTAAATCCAGAAACAGAATCAGGTGTTACTATTAAAAAACAATTGCTTTTAGGATTACTATTTGCCTCGATCGGAGGATTAATTTCATTTCTAATTTTTGAAAATAACCTGGCAAAAGAGTTATATATTTTATTCATCGGACTGATTTTCATGGGTGTTTTATTTGTAATTGCATCACAATTACGAACTAAAAAAGTTCAGAATGGTTTTACCATAATCATGACTGATTTATTGAATATGCCAAGAACAATGCAAAAATTAGCCTGGGTTCAATTTTTCTCCTGGTTTGCGCTTTTCTCCATGTGGATTTATACAACACAAGCCGTTACACAACACATTTTTGGTACAACAGACACGACTTCAAAAGTATACAATGATGCTGCCGACTGGGTTTCTGTTTTATTTACTGTTTATAACGGAGTTGCTGCAGCCGTAGCTTTCTTATTACCAGTTATTGCAAAAAAAGTAGGCGTTAGAGCAACACATTTATTAGCCTTATGTGCTGGAGGTGTTGGTTTAATTTCGATTTATTTTATTGGTGATAAGCAAATGCTAATCCTGCCAATGTTAGGAGTTGGTATTGCGTGGGCAAGTATTTTATCCATGCCTTACGCTATGCTTTCCGGAGCTTTGCCAGCTGCAAAAATGGGTTACTACATGGGAGTTTTTAACTTTTTTGTAGTAATACCTCAAATTGTAGCTGCTACAATATTAGGATTTGTAATTAAACAATTCTTTCATAACGAACCTATTTACGCCTTAATAATTGGAGGTATATCTATGATTTTTGCCGGATTACTTACACTTCGAGTAAATAGCAAAACTAAAATTGAAATTCATGAATAATACAAAAGCATTCATCTTCGATCTTGATGGAGTAATCGTTGATACCGCTAAATATCACTTTTTGGCTTGGCAAAAAATTGCAAAAGCATTAAATATAAATTTTACACACGAAAACAACGAATTACTAAAAGGTGTAAGCCGCGTGCGTTCGTTGGATATAATTCTTGAATTAGGAAATGTTCAGGCTTCACAGGAAGACAAAGACAAATGGTTAATTCAAAAAAATGAAGATTACCTATCTTATTTAGTTGACATGGATGAAAGTGAGATTCTTCCAGGAGTTTTCAAAACTCTGCAATTATTAAAAGATAAAAACCAAGGAATTGCATTAGGCTCTGCCAGTAAAAATGCAAGACCTATTTTAGAAAAAACAGGGATTCTGTCTTACTTCGATGTTATTGTTGACGGAAATGACGTGACCAATGCAAAACCAGATCCGGAAGTTTTCTTAAAAGCGGCTCAATTACTACAAATTGATCCAAAAAATTCAATAGTATTTGAAGATTCTGTTGCCGGAATTCAGGCAGCAAACATCGCAGAAATGGTAAGCGTAGGAATTGGTGAGGAAACAATTTTACATGAAGCTGACTATATTTTTAAAGATTTTACCCAAATCGAAACAAGCTTTATAGAAAAATTAATCAATTAGAAAATGTGTCAATTAGATAATTTCCAAATCGTGTAATTATCTCATTTTCTAATTAACTGAATTATCAAATTAAAAAAAATGAATCAAGATTATATAAAACCAGATAATTGGTCCATAATAGAAGAAGGATTTGATGCCGAGAGAGTAAAATCTTCTGAAAGTCTTTTTAGTATCGGAAACGGTGCTATGGGACAACGCGCCAATTTTGAAGAAACATATTCAGCAGAAACTTTTCAGGGAAGCTACATTGCTGGAATTTATTATCCGGACAAAACAAAAGTGGGCTGGTGGAAAAATGGTTATCCGAAATATTTTGCCAAAGTATTAAACGCTCCAAACTGGATAGGAATTGACATTGAAATCAACGAAGAAAATCTTGATTTAAACGCTTGTACCGAAGTTAGAAATTTCCGCAGAGAATTGAATATGAAAGAAGGATGGTACAATCGTTCATTTGAAGCTCTTCTAAAAAACGGAACCGAAATCGCAGTTAACGTTCGTCGTTTTCTTTCCTTAAATTTAGACGAAGCAGGAATCATTAAATATGATATTACGCCTTTAAACAAAGATGCAAAAATCGTTTACAAACCTTACGTTGATGCAGGTGTAACCAATGAAGATGCCAACTGGGAAGAAAAATTCTGGGAACCGCTTGAAGTAAAAAAAGGAACAAACGAGGCTTTTGTAACCGCGCAAACGTTTAAAACGCATTTTAAAGTTACGACTTTCATGCACAATACGATTTTGGCAAATGGAGAAGACATTCATGTTTCGCCATCGACAATCGATTCTACTGCAGATAAAGTTCAGTACACTTACGGAACTATTATTGCAAAAGGACAAACCTCATCTATTCAAAAAATTGGTGGATATACCGTTTCTTTAAACCACGAAAACACTTTGGCCGCAGCCGAAAAAGTAATAAAATCTGCAGTAAATTCAGGATACGATGCTTTACTTCAAAATCAAATTGAAGCTTGGGCAAAAATCTGGGAAATGTCAGATATTACGATTGATGGCGATGTAAAAGCGCAGCAGGGAATTCGTTTCAACATCTTCCAATTAAACCAAACTTATTCAGGAAAAGACAGCCGATTGAACATCGGACCAAAAGGTTTTACTGGAGAAAAATATGGCGGATCTACATATTGGGATACTGAGGCTTATTGCATTCCGTTTTACATGGCTACAAAAGATCAACAAGTTGCAAGAAATTTATTGACATATCGTTACAATCAATTAGATAAAGCAATTGAAAATGCTAAAGATAATTTAGGTTTCAAAAACGGCGCAGCATTATATCCAATGGTTACCATGAACGGTGAAGAATGTCACAACGAATGGGAAATCACACACGAAGAAATCCACAGAAATGGTGCGATTGCTTTTGCGATTTACAACTATTACCGTTACACTGGTGATTACTCTTATATTCCTGAAAAAGGTTTAGAAGTTTTAATTGGGATCGCGCGTTTCTGGCACCAAAGAGCTTCTTTCTCAAAAGAGAAAAATCAATATGTAATCTTAGGAGTTACAGGACCAAACGAATACGAAAACAACATCAACAATAATTTCTACACCAATTATATTGCAAAATGGTGTATTGATTTTGCGGCAGATCAAATAAATAAAGTCGCTTTGGAATATCCGGCAGATCACAAACGTGTTTTAGAAAAAGTAAAGCTGCCTTCTGAAGAAATTCACGAATGGAAAAAAGTGGCTAATGATATGTATTTCCCAACTTCTCAAGAGTTAGGAGTTTATCTGCAGCAGGACGGTTTCTTAGACAAAGATTTAGTTCCCGTAAAAGATTTAGATCGTTCGCAGCGTCCGATAAACCAAAAATGGTCATGGGATCGCGTTTTACGTTCACCTTATATTAAACAAGCCGATGTTTTACAATGTTTCTATTTCTTCGAAGATCATTTTTCGAGAGAAGAGTTACAGCGTAATTTCGAATTTTATGAATCATTTACCGTTCATGAAAGTTCACTTTCGCCTTGTGTACACTCGATTCAAGCCGCTGTTTTAGACAAAATGGATATGGCATATACTTTCTATCTAAGAACTTCTCGTCTGGATTTAGACGATTATAATAAAGAAGTGGAAGAAGGCTGTCACATTACGTCAATGGCCGGAACATGGATGAGTATTGTAGAAGGTTTTGGCGGAATGAGAGTAAAAAATGATCAATTGCATTTCTCTCCAAAAATTCCAAAAGAATGGAAAGGTTATACATTTAAAATTAATTTCAGAAACCAAATTTTAAAAGTAGCTGTAAATCATAACGAAACAACATTTACTGTAGACGGCGATCAAGATTTAACAATTGTAGTTAACGGAAACCCTATAATTGCAAGTAAATTTGTACAAATAAATTAAATTACAACACACTTAAAAACTAAAAAACATGAAAAACTTATTTTTCGCAAGTTTAATTTTGTTTGCGTTTAGCACCGTTGCAAAAGCTCAGCAGTTAAAATCACCCGAAGGCAAGTTCGTAATGGAATTTTCTCTTCAAAACGACGGAACTCCAACGTACAATTTAAAATACAAAAACAAAGAAGTTGTAAAAACCAGTAAACTAGGTCTTGAACTTAAAGATGATAAAAAGTCTTTATTAAACGACTTTACTGTAGTTGATACCAAAACTTCAACTTTTGATGAAACTTGGAAACCGGTTTGGGGAGAAGTTGACAACATTAGAAATCATTATAATGAACTGGCTGTAACTTTAAATCAAAAAGGGACAGACAGACAAATCATTATCCGTTTCCGTTTATTTGATGACGGTTTAGGATTCAGATATGAATTCCCGGCACAAAAAAACTTAACATATTTTGTAATTAAAGAAGAAAGATCTCAATTTGCAATGACTGGAGATCATACTGCTTTCTGGATTCCCGGAGATTATGATACGCAGGAATACGATTATACAAAATCAAAATTATCTGAAATTAGAGGTTTATCTGAAAAAGCATATACAGCAAATGTTTCGCAAAGATCTTTTTCGCCAACAGGAGTTCAGACTTCTTTAATGTTAAAGACAAACGACGGAATCTATATCAACTTACACGAAGCGGCTTTAATCAACTATTCTTGTATGCACTTGAATTTAGATGATAAAAACATGACTTTCACGTCTTGGTTAACTCCGGATGCAAAAGGAGATAAAGGTTATATGCAAGCGCCAAGCCACTCTCCATGGAGAACGATTATGGTAAGTGACGACGCTAGAGAAATCTTAGCTTCAAAAATGACATTAAACTTAAATGATCCATCAAAAATCGATGATACGTCTTGGATTAAACCAGTAAAATATGTTGGTGTTTGGTGGGAAATGATTACAGGAAAAAGCTCTTGGTCTTACACAAATGATTTCCCAACAGTTCAGTTAGGAGTTTCTGATTTTTCAAAAGCAAAACCAAACGGAACGCACGGAGCAAACAATGCTAACGTAAAAAAATACATTGATTTTGCTGCTGCAAATGGTTTCGACGCTGTTTTGGTTGAAGGATGGAACGAAGGCTGGGAAGACTGGTTTGGACATTCAAAAGATTACGTTTTTGATTTCTTAACGCCTTATCCGGATTTTGATGTAAAAGGTTTGCATGAATATGCAAAATCTAAAGGAATCAAAATTATCATGCACCACGAGACTTCAGGTTCTGTTCGTAACTACGAACGTCACATGGACAAAGCATACCAATTCATGAAAGACAACGGATATGATGCTGTAAAAAGCGGTTATGTTGGAGATATTTTGCCTCGCGGTGAAAATCATTACGATCAATGGATTGTAAACCATTATCAATATGCTATCGAAAAAGCAGCAGATTATAAAATTATGGTAAATGCCCACGAAGCAGTTCGCCCAACAGGAATCTGCAGAACATACCCGAACTTAATTGGAAACGAAGCAGCAAGAGGAACAGAATACCAGGCTTTTGGAGGTTCTAAACCAAATCACGTTACTGTTTTACCATTTACACGTTTAATTGGTGGACCAATGGATTATACACCTGGAATCTTCGAAATGGATATCAGTAAAATGAATCCTGATAACAAATCGCATGTAAACAGTACAATTTGTAATCAATTGGCTTTATACGTAACTATGTACAGTCCGTTGCAAATGGCTGCTGATACTCCGGAGAATTATAACCGTTTTCCAGATGCATTCCAATTCATTAAAGATGTAGCCGTAGATTGGTCAGAGAGTAAATATATTGAAGCTGAGCCAGGTGATTTTATTACAGTTGCCCGTAAAGCAAAAGGAACAAACAACTGGTTTATTGGAAACGTAAACGGAGAAACTCCACGTACATCAAACATCGATTTCAGTTTCCTTGAAAAAGGCAAAAAATACACAGCAACAATTTATGCTGATGCAAAAGATGCACATTACAAAACAAATCCGCAAGCTTATACCATCAAGAAAATTGCTGTAACAAATAAATCAAAATTATCGCAGCTTTCTGCTCCAGGCGGAGGTTATGCAATAAGCATTATCGAAACTAAATAATTTTTTCAAAGACAAGTGATTTTCCCCAGAATTGCTTGTCTTTTTTTAATTAACCTCTTTTTTGTCACATCGAGCGGAGTCGAGATGCTGCAAAGATTCTCGACTCCGCTCGAACTGACAATGAGAATAATTACACTTAAAGCTATGAATACCAAAAAAGCATCTTTCAAAATAAACCATTTCTTTTATAAAATAATTCTGTTTGTTCTATTGTTTTCCGCTTCCGCGAAAGCGCAAATCCAAAAAGTAGAACCGCCATTTTGGTACGCAGGAATGAAAAATCCGGAATTGCAGATTATGTTCTACGGAAAAAACATTGCACAATACGAAGCTTCGGTTTCAAACAATGTGGTGATTAAAAATGTAGAAAAAACAGAAAACCCTAACTACCTTTTTGTAACAATCGATACGCAAGACCTAAAAGCTTCAGAATTGGTTTTCTCTTTCAAAACTAAAAACAAAGTTGTTTTTACGCAGAAATATTCGCTTAAAGAAAGAAGAGCAAATTCGGCAGACAGAAAAAGTTACGATGCATCAGACATGATTTACTTAATCATGCCAGATCGTTTTGCTAACGGAAATCCTAAAAATGACAGTAATGCCATTTTAACTGAAAAAGGAAACCGTCAAGATCCAAGCGGACGTCATGGCGGAGATATTGAAGGAATCATCAAAAACTTGGATTATATTTCGTCTCTTGGCGCAACTACAATCTGGAGCACGCCTTTATGCGAAGACAACGACAAACAGCATTCATATCATACTTACGGACAATCTGATGTTTACAAAATTGATCCGCGTTACGGAACCAATGACGATTATGCTCGTCTTTCTACAGAAATGCACAAAAAGAACATGAAACTAGTTATGGATTATGTAACGAATCACTGGGGAATTACGCACTGGATGATGAAAGATATTCCGACCAAAACCTGGTTCAATCAATTCGAAAACTTCACACAAACGCATCACCGTCGTGAAGTAATTACAGATATTCACGCATCAAAATTAGATCAGGAAATTTGTATTGATGGCTGGTTCGTACCTTCAATGCCCGATTTGAATTTAAGAAATCCTCTAGTTTCAAAATACTTAACTCAAAACGCAATTTGGTGGATTGAATTTGCCAATCTTGACGGTTTTAGAGTTGATACATATAATTATTCTGACCCAACTGCAATGGCAAATTGGGCAAAATCAATTACAAATGAATATCCGAATTTTAATATCGTTGGAGAAATCTGGATGCACAATCAGGCGAATTTAGCCTATTGGCAAAAAGACAGTAAAATTGGTGCAATCGAAAATTACAATTCGAATTTACCAAGTGTAATGGATTTTACGCTGCAAGATCAAATTGGCTCTGTTTTCAACGAAGACACACCAAATTGGGACAGTGGATTGATTAAATTCTACAACAATTTTGCGATGGATTATTTATATCCAAACACAAACAACATTCTTGTTTTTGCCGAAAATCACGATACAAATCGTATCAACGATGTTTACAAATATGATTTCACGAAATATAAATTGGTTATGACTTTAATGGCAACCGTTCGTGGAATTCCGCAATTGTATTACGGTTCAGAAATTGGAATGGGCGGTGACAAAGGTAAAGGCGATGCCGATATTCGTCAGGACTTTCCCGGCGGATGGAATGGCGACAAAAACAATGCTTTAACCAAAGAAGGAAGAACAGCTGAACAGGCAAAATACTTTGATTTTACTTCAAAATTATTCAACTGGAGAAAATCAAACGAAGCAGTTCATTTTGGAAAAATGACACATTATATTCCAGAAAACAATACTTATGTTTATTTCAGATATACAGATGCTAAAACCGTAATGGTAGTTTTCAATAACAATGCAAAAGAGCAAGTTATAAAAACAAACCGTTTTAAAGAAAACATCAAAAGCTTTAAATCAGGAAAAGATGTTTTGACTGGAAAAACATTTGATTTATCTACTGAAATTACTTTAGAACCTAAATCAGCTTTGGTTTTAGAATTGGAATAATTTTAAACACACAGCATATCCATGTAGAGACGCACAGCAGTGCGTCTACACAAAGTTTTTCCGCCACGAATTCACGAATTTATATCTTCAAAGATTATCAAAAATAATTCGTGAATTCGTGGCTAACTTTTTTACACATTCCTTGTGCCCTTTGCGTAAAACTTTGCGACCTTTGCGGTTAAAATCTTCAATATGCTAAAAATTGCACATCGCGGTGCCAACGGCTACGAACCCGAAAACACCTTAAAAGCCTTTCAAAAAGCATTGGATCTAAAAGCTGACGGAATTGAACTCGACGTTCACCTTAGCACTGACGGACATATTATAGTGATTCACGACGAAACGATAGACAGAACAACTAACGGAAAAGGTCCAGTAAATACTTTTTCTTTATCTGAATTAAAATCGTTTTTGATTGAAGGAAAACACCAAATTCCAACTTTAAATGAGGTTTTTGATTTAGTTGACAAAAAATGTCTGATCAATGTCGAATTAAAAGGTTTAGGAACTGCAGGTAAAGTTGTCGCACTAATTGAAGAATATATTTCAGAAAAAAACTGGAATTACAATCATTTTATAGTTTCAAGTTTCGATTGGAATTTGCTGCAAGAAACATCCAATTTAAATTCAAAAATTCAGATAGGCGTTTTAACCGAAACTGATCTTGAATCAGCTTTGGCTTTCGCCGAATTGATAAAAGCACACGCCATTCATCCGGACTATCAGTTATTAAACTCTGAAAACGTAAAACAAATACAAGAACAGGGTTTTCACGTTCTACCCTGGACTGTGGATGATGAAAAAGATATTCAAAGAATAAAAAGCTATAAAGTAAACGGAATCATTTCTGATTTTCCAGATAAACTATAAAGTAAAATAGCCCCAGATTATACAGATTAAAAGGATTTTTTTAATCTGTGTAAATAATTTTAATCTGTGGCAAAAAAATTAGTGCCAATTCGTGAAATTCGTGGCAACTCAAAAAATATGATCAAAAATTTCGACATAATTATTGTTGGCGGAGGCGCTGCAGGTTTTTTCACCGCAATTAATATTGCAGAGAAAAATCCAAAATTAAAAATTGCCATTTTAGAAAGAGGAAAAGAAGTCCTTTCTAAAGTCCGCGTTTCCGGTGGCGGACGCTGCAACGTTACGCACGCTTGTTTTGAGCCAAACGAATTAGTTAAATTTTATCCACGAGGTGAAAAAGAACTTCGAGGTCCGTTTCATCAATTTTGTTCCGGAGATACAATCGAATGGTTCGAAAAACATGGCGTTGAATTAAAAATCGAAGAAGACGGCAGAATGTTTCCTGTTTCGAATTCCTCTCAAACCATAATTGATTGTTTTCTAAAAGCAACCGAAAAATTAGGTATAAAAGTACTAACCGGACAAAGCGTTCAATCTATTTTCAAAAAAGAAAATCACTGGAAAATTGATACACAAAGCGACAATTTTGCTGCCGAAAAATTAATATTAGCAACCGGAAGCAACCCTAAAATCTGGGAAATGCTTCAACAACACGGACACGCCATTGTGAGCCCTGTTCCTTCCCTATTTACTTTCAATATAAAAGATACCCGAATTAAAGAATTACCCGGCGTTGCTGCACAAGTTACAGTAAACGTAAAAGATACAAAACTAGAATCAACAGGACCTTTGTTAATCACGCATTGGGGAATGAGCGGCCCAGCGATTCTAAAACTTTCGGCTTGGGGCGCACGTATTTTACATGATAAAAATTATCAGTTTACCATTTTCGTTAATTGGCTAAATGATGTTGATACTGAAGATGCCGAAAAAATCCTGAAAGATTTAAAACAAGAACACGCTAAAAAAGCCGTTTCTAAAAAATCTCCTTTTGAGTTTCCTAATCGTTTATGGGAAAGTTTGGTTTTGGCTTCGGGAATTGAAGCAGAAACCAAATGGGCCGATTTATCCAAAATTCAATTGCAAAATTTAACGCTTCAGCTTACAAAAGCAGAATTTAAGGTAAACGGAAAAAGTACTTTTAAAGAAGAATTTGTAACCGCAGGCGGAATCGATTTAAAAGAAATCAACTTTAAAACAATGGGAAGTAAAATCCATGAAAACCTTTATTTTGCTGGCGAAATTGTAAACATCGATGCTATTACAGGCGGATTTAATTTTCAAAATGCCTGGACAAGCGGGTTTATTTTGGCAAATTCAATTTAATTTTTCAATAAACCAGAAGCATAAATTAACAAGACTTTACACATTCTCTAAGTTTTAGCATTAAAGAAATCGAATTGAATAACCGAAAACTTAATACTGCCTAAGTAATCTTCTTCAATTTTCTATTTTTTTTGAAAAGAATAATAACATAAATCAATAAACCCAAAAACAAAACTGATACAACAATCAAACTAATCACAACTGCATCTATTTGGTATCCTTCTAATCTAAAAGAACCACCTTTTTTTATTTCAAGTTCTTCAGCTTTACTCGAATAATATCGCACCCAACTCTCATAACAAAGTATTGTTCTCTTGTTAATCAATTCATCTTGAAATCCATATTTCTTTGAAAGCTCATATATTTCTGAAGCAGACAAATAGTCTTTATTTAAAATTGCAATATTTCCTAATTCAAAAAGTAAAACCGAAATAATTTGATCTTTTGGTTTTATAAAAGTGATACGCTCGTTTAATTGATAATACAACGCTTTCTCTAAATCTTCTAACTCTTTCTTAGATAATTTTGTTTTGGGAACTATTTCTAAACCAAAAGTAGTATTGATTAAAAATTCACCTGAAACCTCTTTAAGATCCTTGATTTTTGCTTCTAATATTTTCAAATGAAGCCATTCAGATCCTTTATGAGATTCCGGATTTAGCTGAATCGATTTTTTAATCCATTCATATGCTTTTTCATTTTCTCCCATTAATTCATACAGCGTTCCAAGGTTAGATGCTGTAGAATATCGATTAGGTTTTAATTTTTCAATCTCTAAATATAATTTTAAAGCTTCTTGATATTTTCCACTAATAATTAAAACATATCCTTTATCGGATAAATAATCAATATCGTTTGTTTTCTTATATTGAGTCTCGAGTTCTTGAATCAATTCTGGAAAATTCTGCACATTAAACTTATGTCCAATAGGAATTAATTCATGTTCATCGTAATAAATCTCAACTCCATTTTTCAAAACCTTAGTATCTCCATTCAAACAAGCAAAAATCTTAAATGAGATTAAAAATAATACAATAATAAGAGCCTTGAATTTATTCATAAAGTAAAATGTATTGATTAAACCTGACACGGGGCTTTAGCCGAATTGGCGAAGAAAACATGAAACTAAAAAAACATGAAACCTGAAACAAAAATTTTATCTATTCAACCACCAAATACTGGCATTCAAAATTCCTGCAAAAGCAACCCAAGCCATATACGGAATCAATAAATATCCGGCAATTTTATTGATTTTGATGAACTTAAAATAGGTTTCATAAATCATCAACCATAAAAGCGTAATTTCGATTACGGCCAGCATTGGATTTTTTAATCCGAAGAAAATATAGGACCAAATTGCATTCAATGTCAACTGAATTAAAAAGAAACCTAATGCTTTTTTCACCTCTTCGTTTTGCTCTCTTATTTTGTCCCAAACCAATCCTGCTGCAACTGCCATGAAAATATAAAGTATTGTCCAAACAGGCAAAAAAATCCAATTGGGCGGATTAAAAGTTGGCTTTATAATAGTTGGATACCAGGTTTCAACACTTGGTCTTGTAACAGTGCTTGCAGAATATCCCACTGCTAAACAAACGATTAGAGCAATTGCAATTTTGGTTATCTTATTCAATTTCATGATCTTTTTTTTTCAAAAATAATCAAAAAGAAAGTTTAAACCATAGAAGTCATGCAAGTTCAGGCTTAGTTTAAGCTTTGTCTTACATTTTCGCATGTAACTTATATGCTGAAAAAAATATCTTTTATGGCGAAAAAACTATCTTTGCCAAAATTTTATAATTCATGTTTACAGCTACTGATTTTATTCCTAAAAAATATACTTCAACCATCGAAAATGGAAATTTTGAATGGAGCGCTCCAAGCAATATTGCATTAGTAAAATATTGGGGAAAAAAAGACAATCAAATTCCGGCAAATCCTTCGGTAAGTTTTACTTTGAATAACTGCAAAACGATTACAAAATTGGGATTTTCTAAGAAAAGCGTTTCGACTCCGCTCAGTGTGACAGATGGATTTTCTTTTGATTTACTTTTTGAAGGAAAACCAAAAGAAGACTTCAAACCAAAAATCCAGAAGTTTCTAGAAAGAGTTGAAGTTTATCTTCCGTTTTTAAAGGAATATCATTTTACGATTGATACACAAAATACGTTTCCTCACAGTTCAGGAATTGCATCTTCGGCTTCTGGAATGGCAGCTTTGGCAATGAATTTCATGAGCTTAGAAAAGTTGTTGAATCCTGAAATGACCGATGATTATTTTTATCAAAAAGCATCATTTTTAGCGCGTTTAGGTTCTGGAAGTGCCTGCCGAAGTGTAAAAGGAAATGTAGTTGTTTGGGGAAATCAGGCAAATATTGAAGGAAGTTCAGATTTATTTGGAGTTGAATTTCCGTACACGATTCATGAAAATTTCAAAAATTATCAGGATACTATTTTATTGGTTGATAAAGGCGAAAAACAAGTTTCAAGCACTGTAGGGCACGATTTGATGCACAATCACCCTTACGCTGAAAGACGTTTTGCTCAGGCTCATGAAAATCTGGATCAATTAATTGCCATTTTTGAAAACGGAAATTTAGACGAATTCATAAAAGTGGTTGAAAGTGAAGCTTTGACTTTGCATGCTATGATGATGACATCGATGCCATATTTTATTTTGATGAAGCCAAACACCTTGCAAATTATAAATGCAATTTGGAAATTCAGACAAGAAACCCAGATTCCGGTATGTTTTACGCTTGATGCCGGCGCAAATGTTCATGTTTTATATCCCGAAAACGTTATCGGAAAAGTATTACAATTTATTCAGGACGAATTAGTTGTATTTTGCCAGAATGGTCAGTACATTTGCGACAAAATTGGAAGCGGATCAATTGCATTATAATTTTCCGTATCTTTAATTAAATTTTTAAGAAAGACATTAAATACATCATGAAAGGACCATTATTTTACTCAAAAATATTACTCTTTGGAGAATACGGAATCATTCGTGACTCTAAAGGACTTTCTATTCCTTATAATTTTTACAACGGTGCGTTGAAGAAAACCGAAGAACCTTCGGCAGAAGCAATAGCATCAAATGCAAGTTTAAAACGTTTTGCATCTTACCTTGAAACTTTACAAACGGAACAACCTGAATTAGTTGCTTTTGATTTAGTAAATTTAAAAAATGATGTTGAAACCGGAATGTATTTTGACTCAAGTATTCCACAAGGATACGGAGTTGGTAGTAGCGGTGCTCTTGTTGCTGCTATTTATGATAAATATGCTACACACAAAATAACAGTTTTAGAGAATTTAACTCGTGAAAAACTATTACAATTAAAAAATATATTTGCTCAAATGGAGAGTTTTTTCCACGGAAAAAGTTCTGGTTTAGATCCTTTAAACAGTTATTTGAGTATCCCAATTTTAATCAATTCTAAAGATAATATTGAAGCAACAGGTATTCCAACCCAAAGTTTTAACGGAAAAGGCGCTGTGTTTTTATTAGACTCTGGAATTGTTGGAGAAACGGCTCCAATGGTAAACATTTTTATGGAAAACCTTAAGGATAAAGGTTTCCGTACGATGCTTAAAAACCAATTTGTAAAATATACTGATGCTTGTGTAGAAAACTTTTTACATGGTGACATGAAATCTTTGTTTACCAATACTAAAAAGCTGTCTAAAGTTGTTTTAAATAACTTTAAGCCAATGATCCCAGAACAATTTCACGGAATCTGGCAAAACGGAATCGACACAAACGATTATTACTTAAAACTTTGCGGTTCTGGCGGTGGCGGTTATATTCTTGGTTTTACTGAAGATTTAGAACGTGCTAAAGCAGCTTTGAAAGACTATAAATTAGAAGTTGTTTATCAATTTTAAAATTGAATCTCCTAAAAACTTTCATTATTTGAATACACTTTCTTAAAACCTTAACCCTAAAAAAAGCTCTTGAATATGAAAAGTATTTTTAAAATAATCAAGGCAACTTTTTTAGGAGGGATTCTATTTCTGACACCACTCGTTTTATTATTGATTATTCTGGAAAAAGGATATCATATCATTCAAAAAATCACACATCCTATTGTAAATCAATTTCCAAAGGTGAAGATTTTAGGATTGGCAATTGAGGAAATTGCAGCCATATTGATTATTGCCTTTATTTGTATTGCAGCTGGTTTAATAGCCAAAACAACATATGCACAAAAACTAATTCATAAATTAGAAGATGGAATTTTAAGCTTTGTTCCTGGTTATTCTTTTATGAAAAGCATAAATGAAAGTATGATGGGTTTTGAATCTAATCAGGATTTAAAAGTCGTTCTGGTTCCTACAGATGCAGGTTTGCAATTTGCTTTTTTAATTGAACAAATAAACGAAAACAACTTTTCAGTTTTTATTCCGAATGCTCCAAATCCGTGGAGTGGTTCTGTTGTTTTTGTAGAGAAAAAAGACATCAAAGAAGTCGACATGACTCAAAAACAAGCTTTGGCCTGTATTCGAAAATTAGGCTTTGGCTCTAAGGAATTACTAAAAAATAAACTTTGATCTAAGGTTCCTTCAACAAAAAATCTTAAATTACACCTCAATTCCAAAAAATTTAATTACAAAATGTTAAGCAGACAACACAAACTTTTAGTGATGAAAATTATCAGTTTGTTCTCTGTTGTAAGAGGTTACAACATTCCGATTATTGTTTTAGCACAGTATTTATCGGCCATTTTTATATTGGCTCCTGAGAAAAGAGCGCTTGATATTTTACTTGATTTCAATTTGTTTTTGATTGTTTTTGCTTCTGCCATTACTATTGCATCGGGGTATATTATTAATAATTTTTACGATAGTCAAAAGGATTTAATTAATCGTCCAAACAAATCAATGCTGGATCGATTGGTGAGCCAAAAAACAAAACTTTCGGTTTATTTTACACTTAATTTTATTGCAGCTTTAATGGCTTTGATTGTTTCGTGGCGCGCTTTTTTGTTTTTTTCAGGATACATTTTTCTGATTTGGTTTTACTCTCATAAAATAAAAAGATATCCAGTTGTTGGTAATCTAACAGCTGCATTTCTGGCAGTTCTACCTTTTTTTGCAATTCTATTGTATTTCTACAACAAAATTTCGTTTGAAGAAATTGAGGATCACATGAGTCATTTTGCAGTGATATCGGCGCATGCAGTTTTCTTGTTTTTATTATTGCTAATTCGGGAAATGATAAAGGACCTCGAGAATTTAAAAGGTGATTTAGCTAATGATTATAGAACAATCCCTATACTTTATAACGAAAAGGTTTCTAAAAAAATTATCACGGTTCTAACATTTTTGACAGTGATTCCGGTTTATATTCTGATCAACATTTATGATGTGGGTTATATGGATATTTACTTTTATGTGTGTTTTATTGTTTTGTTGTTTTTCTTGCTCTATCTATGGAAATCAAATTCTAAGGAACAATTTTTATTACTGCATAATGTTTTAAAATTCCTGATTGTTTCGGGCGTTTTTTGCATTGTTCTAATTAATCCGAGTGTTTTGTGGCATGGGAAAAATTTGCTTTTGAAGTTTTAAGGAATGGCACACAGATGATGCTGATTTAAACAGATCTACACCGATTTTTTATTCTAAACTTTGTGAATCTCTGTATTATAACTTTTTCTTAAAATGTTTAAAAGAAGCTAATTGCTTGAAACTAGCCCCGATTGAAGTGGAAATCCTTTTATTTTTTCTTTAAAAAAATAAAAGATTAAAACGAAAAGCGGGAAAACATGTCCAAAAAAAGCCAATTGTGATGCTCCTGCAACCTCAAAAAATCATAGCTATTAATCTAAGAACAATGAACTTAGGATTATTTAGCAAGAATAAACTATCTTTGCACAAATTACAGAATTTATGAACAATAAGGAAGGCAATAATAAAAGAGGCGGTTCTAGACCAAATAGCTCTAGGCCAAACTCTAACAAGCCAAAACCTCCTATGGCGAAGCGTGCTCAAGGGCCGAAAAAAGTGAAACCTGCTGTTAAGGCTGCCGAAGAAGAAAAGGCGGAAAAAATCAAAAAACAGAATCAGGCTCCAAAAAGACAAAAAGCTGCAGACGAAATTCGTTTGAACAAATACATCTCTAATTCTGGTGTTTGTTCGCGTCGTGATGCCGATATATACATTCAATCTGGAAACGTAAAAGTAAATGGCGTTCCGGTAACTGAAATGGGTTATTTAGTAAAATTAAACGATGTTGTAAACTTTGACGGTGTTGTTTTGACTCCTGAAAAGAAAGAATACATCCTGTTGAACAAACCTAAAAACTTTACGACTGCTCTTGACGAAGGTCAGGAATATCGTAATGTTCTGGAATTGGTACGTGGTTCTACAACGGCAAAAATTGCTCCGATTGGCAGAATGGACAAAAACACTACTGGTTTGTTGTTGTTTACTAACGATACAGATATGATTCGTAAATTTACTTTACCAAGTCAGAAATCATCTAAAATCTATCAGGTTTCATTAGATAAAAACTTGAAATTTGAGGATTTAGAGAAAATTAGCAAAGGTTTGGTTCTTGACGGACACCGCGTATTTGTTGAGGAAATAAGTTATATTGAAAAAGAAGCAAAAAGCGAGGTAGGTCTTAAATTACGTTCATCAAACGTGAAAGTTGTTCGTGCAATTTTCGAAAACTTTGACTACGATGTTTTACGTATAGACCGTGTATCATTTGCTGGTTTGACCAAAAAGAACTTACCTAGAGGTAACTGGCGCTTTTTGACCGAGCAAGAAATTATCAACTTGAAGAACGTTTAAAACGCTTCAAATTTGGACTTAAATATAAATCCTATTTTACTTTTGTAAGATGGGATTTTTTTATTTAAAAACTGAAAAAGTTATGGCCAAATAGTGTGAAGATTGATCTTCCGATGGATTGGTTTTTATCTTCAACTGATTCATAACAAGAGAAACCTAAGATAATTTTGATTCCGGGATGAATGCTGTTTAAAATCTCTCTTTTTTGCTCTTCAAGCAATAATTTTAAACTGTCTAACAATTGAATATTGTTCTTTAAGTAAGAAACGACTAATAATGCTGAGAAGTTAAGGATTTCTCTTGCCGTTTCGCTTTTGATTCCAACTTCGTTAGAAATCATTTCAGAAATTCTGCCTTTTTTTTCGGTAAAAATTTCTTTTAATAAAGCGTTTCCTTCTAATCGGTAACAGTCGTCGACTGATAAAATTCGACCAGAAGCAAAATCAACTTCCTGATAAAATGTTGAATCGTCTTTTATTAATGAGATAATTTCTTTGTAAAAACCCGACTCCCCGGCCCTATTATACAATCCCATTAAAATTGTTCCTATCGAAACATCAATTCCTTTAATTAAAAGCGCATCGTTTTCAAAATAAAATTTATTCAATTTTGAGACAACATTAGACGAAATAAAACGTCTAAGTTCAATTTGTAGGTTAGGAGTCATAAAGTTGTTATTTAAATTAGTTCAAAATAATCGATAAAGTGAGGCTTTTTATCGTTTATCAGGATAAAAATATAAAATATTTTAACATTTCCAAAAAAGAAGTTAAAATAATAACAGGAAAATTAACAGTTGTTTAGAACTAAAATCTCAAATCGCCAGTAAACATAACCACTTAGTTATCAAAACAAACAAAAAAGTCTCTTTTGAAAAATTTAGCTGTTTTCTTAAAAATTAAAAAAGATAAGAAAAAGCTTAAATGTATGTTATACAATTAAAACAATAATGCTCGATATCGCCATGTTACATTCAAAAAAATACCAAGAAAAATGATACAGAACATGAAATTAATAAAACTTGAAGCCAGAAAACCAAGTACAGATCCCGTCGCAGCTTTTAATGCACGCTGATGATTTTTAGAGTCATAAATTAGTTCTCCAACTAATGCTCCCAGAAAAGGACCAATAATAACCCCAAAAGGTATAGGGGCCAGAATGCCAACTATTAAACCAATATTGGTTCCCCAAACTCCGTAAGAACTTCCACCAAACTTTTTGGTTCCTTTGGCCGGAATTACATAATCCAAAACAGTAATAATTATGGTAAGCAAAAGTGTGATACCCAGAACCCAATAATTATTCTCTACCGCTTTTGTCAGGTACAATAACAACAAACCTACCCAACAACTGGATAAACCGGGTAAAACAGGAAGAAAACTTCCAAAAATGCCAACAATCATACATATAAAACCGAGCGATAGCAATAGTAAATCCATAATATTTTTTGTAACTTTGTCCCTACAAATAATCTAGTAAAGCCAATAAATGCACAGTTTATTTAAACTTATATTGTTTTTATCTCTGATCATCCCAATCAGTAATTCAATGTACGCGCAGTCTAAAAAACTTTCGCTTGACGATAAATTATTACAAGACAGTATTTATAAAAGTAATAAGAAAAAAGTATTAAACTTCTCCTTGAAAGAATTTGATGCACTTTTCTTTGAATACTTTAATCGCAAAAATGATGCTGATATTATTTTAACAAGAACTGAGTTTTACGACTACACCGTTCAAATAGCTACTTTTTCTGACCGACTTGCTAAATTATATCCTGAACAAAAGGAAGTTGCAGCAAAAAATAAAGAACAATGGCTCTCAGAAAGCTATGAAGAATATTTACATTTCAAAGGTTCTCAAAAAAAATAATCGTATTTTTATACCAATAATTAGTTTATCCAATTCAAATTCATAATCTTGAAGCAGCTTTTCCTTTTATTAGCTTTTCTTACACTCCATTCTTGTCAATATTTTGAGAAGCGGGTTCCGTCTGAAAAAGAATTACTTCAAAAAGAGTTAAAAGCAATCAATTGGAAAGAAGTTGATGAATATCCATCAGTTTCAAATTGCGAAAAAATTGCTGATAAAAAGCAACGTCAGCAATGCTTTTTTCAGGTAATGGCAGAGCTTATTCAAGAGAAATTAGACATTGACACGCTTTCGATACTATATCCGGAATTGGATACAATCGAAGTAAAAGTTACAGTTTTCCCTAACGCGACTATGAAATTCGAACCACAGTTTCCTAAAGATTCTGTTGCTTATGATACGATCAAAATCGATAGTATTTTGCACGCCCGTTTGGTCGATTTCCCTAAAATAAATCCCGCTCTTAAACGCGGACTTCCGGTAAAAACTCAATTTATTTTACCGGTTATTCTTAAAGCAAAAGATAAAAAATAGCTTTTTGCGTTTTACCATTTAGTGATATAAGTTCATTTAATTTTCCGTTTACTTATTTTTATTCATTCTCAGCAAAGTCAAAGAATCAAGAGCTATTTCCTGCTATCCGCTCATATCTTTTCCTTGCTAAAGGAGCAAGAAAAAGGATACCGCTTCTATCAGGGCTAGGCTTTAGGTTTCATAAGAAATTTTTTCTTCACATTTTTTTCGTCCTGAAAAACGAAAAATTATGAAGAAAAAACAATGAAAAAAAATCCGCATAAATCCGCGCCTTCGCAAAGCGAATCCGTGTCATCCGCGTGCCATTTTACGTTCCTACAATCACAAGATTATTAGAATTTGAAATTTAACTTTTAAACTTTCTCCCCTTCCATTCATAAGAACCAAACAAACTATACAAAGCTACAGTTGTACTAAAAAAAGGATAAAGCAAACTACTCAAAAGCAAACTTTTAATTCTGGTTTTTGTCAAAAATTGATTAGTGATATAAAGCAGTACAAAATCAATTGTAAACTTAAAAAAAGCAAACAACACAAAAAATGGATAAGGCATAATCCCAAAAACAACAAAGAAAAATCCAACAACAAAACTCAGATTTCCAAAAAAAACAATTAAACCTAAAACCTTTCCAAAAACACTTTGATACGAACTTGTTTTTGCTGCCCAACGCACTCTTTGATAAAATAAGGATTTCCAGTTCTCAGTTGGTTTTGTTACAACAATAGCTTCATCACATTTTAGATAATAAACTTCATCAGGGAATAAATTAGCTGCTTTTTGCAATAGAAAAACATCATCTCCGCTGGCAATTTTATCATTTCCATCAAATCCGTTTAATTTTTCAAACAATGATTTTGTGTAAGCAAAATTGGCTCCGTTGCACATAAACGCTTTTTGGAGTCCAAAACTTCCTATTGTTGCGCCTTGCAAACTTATTAAATCTAGTTGCTGAAAGTGATGTAAAAAAGATTTTTCACATTCATAAGTAACAGCACCGGCAAGCATCGAAACGTTATTCTTCTGAATATAATTATCAAATGTTAAAAGCCAATTTTCAGGCACAATACAATCTGCATCAGTAGTAATTACCCAATTGGTTTTTACATGTTGCATTGCTGTTGAAATAGCATCTTTTTTAGGAGAATTCGAAACGCGAATATTATCAATTATCGAAACCTGAAATCTGAAATCTGAAACTTGAAACTTTTCATTCGAGCTATCATCTACCAAAATCACTTCGAACAAATTATCAGGATAATTAAGTTCCAAAAAACGCTGCAAAAGCTTTGGTAAATTCTCGGCTTCATTCCTGAACGGAACTATAATTGTAAAACTTGTTTGAGGTTTTAAGCCTGATTTCTGATATTTTTTTACTTTGGTAAAACCATAAATAAGCAATCCAATACTAAATACGTAAATGATCAATATGAGAAATAGAACCGAAATCATTCTATGGTTTTCGTTTTAAAATTCAGCACATAATATGCCCCTATAACCACTGGTAAAACCACATTTAGAAACCACATCAAAGTGCTTATAAAAACCACGATCCATTCGTTTACACCCAAAATTCCGAAGAAATAAATGGCAACACTTCCTTTTACGGCAAAGTCTAAAAACTGAAAAGTTGGTAATGATGATGCTAAAAAATAAACAACGGCAATTGTAGCAATCAAAGTAAAATAAGGCAAATCGACATCAAAAGCCAGAAACAAAAAATAATATTGATGTGAGAAAACCAAATAACGTAAGGTTCCTAAAAGAATATTTTTGCGATGAATCGATTTTGGAATCTCATTAATTTTATGGATTAATTTTTCGATCGAATATCCTTTGATTTTTATTTTCTTTAAAGAGAATAAAACAACAAATAACAAGATAAAAATCCCGAATAGAATGGCTACTGTTTGAGTTGTTATTACTTCATATTTTGCATTGAAATACAACAATCCAAAAAGACCAAAAATCACTGTTAGAATCATCTGGATTCCGTTGCAGATCAAGTTCAGGAAAACCACTTTTTTAGCTTCTGATTTTGGATAATACAACGCTTTTCCCGCATATTCTCCTACTCCATTTGGTGTAAAAATTCCCGCTGTTAAAGCTGCCAAAACTTGCTTTGTAGCTTCTCCTAATGAAATTTCATGAATGACTTTAGCCAGATTCTGCCATTTTAAAATCTCAAAATAACGATTCAAAACACTCAAAAGCAATATAAACCCAATTCCTAAAACCGATTGGTTTTTACGAAACAACGTAATGAACTTTTGCCAATCGAGTTTGTCATTGTTCGCTAATTGATCATAAATAAAATAAAATGCGCCACCTACAATCAAAAGTTTGATTAGAAGAACCAGGAATTGTTTAGCTTTGTGAGGAATTGAAATCATGCTGCAAAAGTAATCAATTTGAAAATGTGGCAATTTGAAAATGAGAAAATGAATTTTACTCCTTTTTCTGTCAACTTTCGAACTTGAAAACTCAAACCTGAAACAAAAAACACTTGACAAAAGAACGCATCATATTAGGTATTGACCCCGGAACAACTATTATGGGTTTTGGATTGATAAAGGTCACCAATAAAAAAATGGAATTTTTGCAGCTTAACGAATTGCAATTGTCCAAATACGACAATCATTACCAAAAACTAAAAATCATTTTTGAGCGTACTATCGAATTAATCGAAACACATCATCCGGACGAAATTGCTATTGAAGCGCCTTTCTTTGGCAAAAACGTTCAATCGATGCTAAAATTAGGTCGCGCGCAAGGTGTCGCAATGGCCGCGGGACTTTCGAGAGATATTCCGATTACAGAATATGAACCAAAAAAGATAAAAATGGCAATTACCGGAAACGGAAACGCCAGCAAAGAACAAGTAGCAAAAATGCTTCAGCAACTTTTAGGATTAAAAGAATTACCTAAAAATCTGGATTCAACAGATGGTTTGGCCGCAGCGGTTTGCCATTTCTTTAATTCAGGAAAAATCGTAGCCGGAAAAAGTTATTCAGGCTGGGATGCTTTTGTGAAACAAAACGAGGAACGGGTTAAAAAATAATGTGTCAATTGAGAAAATTTGATAATTAGATAATTCTATAGACAACGAATAAATTATCTAATTGACACATTCTCTAATTATCTAATTAAAAATGTCAGGGATTTACATTCACATACCTTTTTGCAAGCAGGCTTGCAACTATTGCGACTTTCATTTTTCGACTTCAATGAAAAAGAAAGACGATATGGTTTTGGCTTTAGCCAAAGAAATTGGTATGCGCAAAAATGAATTTAAAGATGATGTTGTAGAAACAATTTACTTTGGCGGAGGAACGCCTTCGGTTTTATCTACTGAAGAAATCAATCTTTTGATTAATACTGTTTATCAAAATTATAAAGTTTCAACAAATCCTGAAATTACGCTCGAAGCAAATCCTGATGATTTATCTTCAGAACGAATTTTAGAGTTATCAAAAAGTCCTATAAATCGCTTAAGTATAGGAATTCAGTCTTTTTATGAAGAGGATTTGAAGATGATGAATCGCGCTCATAATTCGGCGGAAGCCAAAAAATGTTTAGAAGAAGCTACTAAATATTTTGATAATATTTCGCTTGATTTGATTTACGGAATCCCGGGATTGACTGACGAAATGTGGAAGAAAAATATTGAGACAGCGTTGAGTTTTGGCATTCCGCATATTTCTAGTTATGCTTTGACTGTTGAACCAAAAACGGCTTTAAGAAAATTAATTGATACCGGAAAAATTGCTGAACCGCAAGACGAAGTAGCTTCAAGCCACTTCATGATTTTGGTTGATATGCTTCAAAAAAATGGTTTTATTCATTACGAACTATCCAATTTTGGGAAAGAAGGTTATTTCTCCAAAAACAATTCGGCTTATTGGCTGGGTAAAAAATATATTGGAATTGGACCTTCTGCACATAGTTATGATGGTGAAAAAAGAGGCTGGAATATTGCTAATAATTCATTGTATTTAAAATCAATTCAGAACGATGAACTTCCAATCGAAACAGAAATCCTATCGAAATCGGATCGTTATAACGAATATATTATGACGGGATTGAGAACCATTTGGGGCGTTTCTTTAGACAGAATTGAAAATGAATTTGGTTTGGAATATTTGAATTATCTCAAAAAACAATCTCAAAAATTCCTAAATGACGATTTGCTTTCGATCGAAAACAATATTCTAAAACCAACTCCAAAAGGAAAATTTTTAACTGATGGAATTGCGAGTGATTTGTTTTACTTAAATTTGGAAGACTAAAATTAGCCACAAAGGCACGAAGACGCAAATTATTTAAACTTTGTGACTTTGCGACTTTGCGGCATAAAAGCCATATTTGTGTTAGCAAAAATCAACAACTTCGAAATCGACTTATCAAAACCCATTGATATCTCTATTCCATTAACTAATACTGACGAAAATCCGATTGCTTGGTATATCGAAAAACCAGTTATTGAACCTGTAGTTTTTGGCGATTGGATTGGGAAAGTTTCGGAAGGAAAATCATCTACGAATTTTAATAATATTTTCTTCAATCCGCATGGTCATGGCACACACACGGAATGTTTAGGTCATATTACAAATGATTTTTACAGTATTAATCAATCTTTAAAACAGTTTTTCTTTTTTGCTAAATTGATTACGGTTGAGCCTAAAAAAATTGATGATGATTATGTTATTACAAAAGAATTAATTGAAAAAGCATTGAGTATTTCTCCCGAAGCTTCGGGATCGCTCAATGTGACAAAATCGGAAGCAATTATCATTCGAACACTTCCAAATCAAAAGGAAAAAAAATCAAGAAAATATTCGAATACTAATCCGCCATATTTGTCTGAAGAAGCAGCAATTTTCATCCGCGAAAGCGAAATTCAGCATTTATTAATAGATTTACCAAGTGTTGACAAAGAACATGACGAAGGTAAATTATTGGCTCATAAAGCGTTCTGGAACGTAAAAGATACTTTAAACTTAAACTCTGACGCGCGATTGAATGCAACGATTACCGAAATGATTTTTGTTCCAGATGAAATTCAAGATGGAGATTATATACTAAATTTACAAATCGCTTCGTTTGAAAACGATGCAAGCCCGTCAAAACCAATTTTATATAAAATTGCAGATTTTAGATTATAGATTTACTGAATACTTAAACTGAGATTGAATACTATGATTAACGTTTCTACAGATAAAACTAAACTTAATGTTCCATTCATTCAAGACTTCTTAAAAGACATTTATTGGGCTGCAGGACGAACTATCGAAGAAGTGCAGACTACAATTGATGCTTCGGTTTGTTTTGGAATTTACTTAAACGACAAGCAAATTGGCTTTGCTCGTGTGATTACTGATTATGTCGTTTTTGGATATGTGATGGATGTTTTTATTACTGAAGAACATCGCGGAAAAGGATATTCGTCTATTTTAATTGAAACTATGATGAATGAGCCGATTCTTAAAGAGATTAAAATTTGGAGATTAGCCACAACTGATGCTCATTTTTTATATGAAAAATTTGGTTTTAAACCTTTGGAACATCCAGAGAAAATGATGGAAAAAAAATTATGAAAACAATACTCAAACTTGAAGAATTAGGTCTTTTTATTCTCGGAATCTATTTATTTAGTCTATTAAGCTATCAATGGTGGTGGTTTTTGGTCTTGATTTTAGCGCCCGATCTTTCTATGATTGGTTACGCTTTTGGCAATAAAACCGGTGCTTTTTTGTACAACTTATTTCATCATAAAGCGATTGCGATTTTACTTTATATAATTGGCTGTTACTTAAAAATTGAAATCGTTCAGCTTACAGGTATTATTTTACTTGCGCATTCGGCAATGGATCGGATTTTAGGTTACGGTTTGAAATATGAAAAAGGCTTTAAATACACACATTTAGGTGAAATTGGTAAATAAAAATTGATATGAATTTAGAAACATATTACGAATATTGTCTTTCGAAAAAAGGCGTTAGCGAACATTTCCCTTTTGATGAAGATACTTTAGTTTTTAAAGTTGGCGGAAAAATGTTTGCTTTATCTTCCTTATCACAATGGGAAAAGAACGAGCCTTCAGTCAATTTAAAATGTGATCCTGAACGTGCTCAGGAATTAAGAGCTGAATATGATGAGATAAAACCGGGGTTTCATATGAGCAAAGTACATTGGAATACGATTGCTTTAAACGGAAATCTTCCAGTGAAATTTGTCAAAGAACTTATAGACCATTCGTATGAATTGGTTTTCAAAAGTTTGACAAAGAAAATTCAGAACGAAATTATCGAATTAGAAAATTAGGCATTACATTTGCAGCGTAAGATTTAAACTTAACCACTCAATTAATTTGCAACTTAGCAACTTATAAGAACATGAAAGAACAATTTAAAAAATTTCTGAACGAAGAACAAGATCCAAAAGCGATTGAAAAAATTACTTCGAAACTCAATGATTTATTGATGAAAAACGAAGAAATTGGCTATATAGCAGTTCAAAAAAAACCTGCAATTACTGTTTTTCCAGATAGCATAATCTTAACCAATAAACGTATCATTATTTGCAAGCCTAAGAATTTAGGGCTTTCAATGGATTTTACTGATTATACTTGGGATGATATTGTAAGTACTTTTGTAAAAGAAAATATTTTGGGTTCTGAATTTTCTTTTGGGACTACAACAGACCTGACTATTTCGATAGATTATATTCCGAAAACTCAGGCTAGAAAAATTTATACTTACGCAAAAGAGCAATTAGATTTAATAAAAAATCCAATTGTTGCTGAAACACCAATCGTAGAAACAGCTCAAGTTATTGAAGAAGATGATGATCTTGAAGTTGAAGAAGTTGAAACTGAAGAAGTAACTAATTATGCTGAAATTATGCCAGCTACTACTCCATCTTTTACAGAAACTTTTGAACCAATTCAACCAACACAACCTTCAACCGGAGATCGTAAATTAAGTGAATTATCTAAAGAAGAACTTTTTGATAAATTACAGAATTATAAAAAATTGCTTGATAACGGATTAATCATGCAAGGTGAATACGATACTTATAAAAAAGAGATATTAAGTTACATGTAAGTCTTAAAGTCAAAAATCGAAAGTCTTAAAGTTTTTGATTTTGTCTAAAATAAAAAAGCCAGAAATAGCAAAATTCTATTTCTGGCTTTATCTTTTTAAGTCTGTACTTCGACTTTCAAACTTTTGACTTTATGACTTTCGACTTATAAAGTCGCTTTTTGTTTTTCTACAAAACTATTCGACTGCAGTTCCAGTAACTCCCTTGCATTTTTTCGCTGTAAATCATAAAGCCCTCTGTCTTCCGCAATATCAGCGTAAACTTTATCATGCATTAGCACACTGGTTTTGACTAACAAATCACGCTGGTATTTATTTTGTACCAAAGTAGCTTGCATAGC
The DNA here is from genome assembly GCF_963422545.1 of uncultured Flavobacterium sp. Taxonomy (NCBI): domain Bacteria; kingdom Pseudomonadati; phylum Bacteroidota; class Flavobacteriia; order Flavobacteriales; family Flavobacteriaceae; genus Flavobacterium; species uncultured Flavobacterium sp. The sequence continues at coordinate 104,212 of NZ_OY730251.1, read as the reverse complement.
AGTTTCGGCTTCTTCTTGTTTAAAATCAAATTCGCCTTTTGGAGCTAATAGTTTTGCAATAATTGGAGACGTTTCGATCGCCAAAAACAATAACATTATAAAAAACGAAGGCAGCCAAGGCAATTTATCCAATGCATTTATACGCGCCATTAACCCATCAAAACCTTCAATAATAGGCTGCGTTTGCGAAACTTTTTTATCTAAATCGGCTTGCAATTGTTTGCCTATTTTTTCTTTCTCGGCAATTTTAGCTTCGTTAGTTGTTTTTAAAGTTTCGAATTCTTTTAAAGTTGCATCGTGTTTCTCACGTTTCTCTTTATAAACGGGACCTTTCCCTAATTTCTTAGTTCCGGCAGTTCCTTCTGCTTCAGTAATATAAGTTGAATACAAAGCGTTTACTTCTTTTTCTTTTTTCAGAATATCATCTTTCAGTGCTTTGATCTCTGCTTTATTTTTATCCAAATCTGATTTGAAATAATTTCCAACTTGCTTTTTGTTAGCTAATTCCATTTCGTTTTTCTCTTTCAACAAAACGGTATTGATTTCTTTTTCGAAAATTTTAATCTCTAATGGTTTCGAAATTACGATAGCAATAATTACTGCTAACATAATTCGGGGAGTCGCTTGCAGAAATTCATCCATAAAGCGATCTCTTTTTTTAATTGTCGAAACAATAAATCGGTCCAGATTAAAGATTAATAAACTCCATACAAACCCAAAAATCAGAGCAGGATAAATAGAGTCAAAAACAGTAAAAAGCGCATAAGCACTGGCAAGGAAAGCCATAACTGCGGTAAAAAAAACGGTGGCACCAATACCAACATATTTGGTTTGTTCGCCTTCTGAGCAACCTTCGAGTAAGTCTCGATCTGCCCCAGAACATAGGATGAAAAATTGTTTTAACATGATTGATGATTTTTGATTGTGATTGATAGGGCAAATTTAGCGCCAAAAAATTAATTCTGAGGTAAATAGTTGATTTGTTTTTACTTGCGCCTATATTATTTCATCGTCAGGCTAATTGTTTTAACATCATAAAAACAAAAAAGCTGTTCATAATGAACAGCTTTTTTTAATTTGAATTAGTAACTTTCCTTATTCTATAATTGGTGCGCCAGCCAAAATTTCGGCATTAGCAAATTCTTCAAATTTGGCAAAATTAGCTTTAAATTTCTGAGCCAATTCTATTGCTTTTTTATCGTACAATTCAGGATCTTCCCAAGTATTTCTTGGATCTAAAATCTCGTTTGGAACATTTGGACAAGTTACAGGCTGTGCAATTCCAAATACTTTATGATCTTTAAATTCTACATTATCCAATTCTCCTTTTAAAGCAGCAGTAATCATTGCACGAGTATATTTCAACTTCATACGACTTCCTGTTCCGTAAGGACCACCTGTCCAACCTGTGTTTATTAACCAAACTTTTACACCAGCATCTTCCATTTTTTTAGTCAGCATTTCTGCGTAACGTGTTGGGTGCAATGGCATAAATGGTGCTCCAAAACAAGCCGAAAAATTAGGTTGTGGTTCTGTAACTCCTGCTTCTGTTCCTGCAACCTTAGCTGTATATCCTGAGATAAAATAGTAAGCAGCTTGTCCGGGAGTCAGTTTAGAGATTGGAGGCAAAATTCCGAAAGAATCTGCTGTTAAGAAAAATATATTTTTAGGATTATGCCCAATAGATCCCGGCTGAATATTATCAATATGTGTTATTGGGTAACTTACACGAGTGTTTTGTGTGATTGAAACATCATCATAATCAACTTCGTTTGTTCCTGCTTTGAAAACCACATTTTCTAAAAGCGCTCCTTTTTTGATCGCTCTAAAAATGTCCGGTTCGTTTTCTTCTGTCAGGTTAATCACTTTTGCATAGCAACCACCTTCGAAGTTAAAAACTGTATTTTCTGCAGTCCAGCCATGTTCATCATCTCCAATTAACTTACGTTCCGGATCTGCTGATAAAGTTGTTTTTCCTGTTCCTGATAATCCAAAGAAAATTGCAGTATCTCCTGCTTCTCCAACATTTGCACTACAGTGCATTGGTAAAGTATTTTTAAAAACTGGCAGAATGAAATTTAAAGCAGAAAAAATTCCTTTTTTCATTTCTCCAGTATAACCCGTTCCTCCAATAAGAGCAACTTTTTTAGTAAAATCTAAAATAGCAAAATTAGATTGACGTGTTCCGTCTACAGCAGGATCTGCCATAAAATTTGGAGCACAGATTACGGTCCATTCCGGAGTAAAGTTTACAAGTTCAGATTCCTCTGGTCTTAAAAACATGTTATAGCAAAACAAGTTTGACCAAGCTGTTTCTGTAACAACTCTAACATTTAATCTGTAATTTGCATCAGAACAAACATAAGAATCACGTACGAAAACTTCTTTGTTTGATAAAAACTGAGTTACTTTATTGTATAATTTTTCGAAAGCTTCTGATGAAAACGGAATATTGACTTTCCCCCACCAAACTTGATCTTCAGTAATACTGTCTCTTACAATAAAACGATCTTGAGGAGAACGTCCTGTAAATTCGCCAGTATTAATTGCCAATGCTCCGGTAGAGTTTTCAACACCTTGGCCTGATTGCAAAGTAATCGCATGCAATTCATCTGCAGATAATTGATAGCGAACTTTTGCATTTTCAATTCCTAAATCCTTTAGCGAAATCGATTGCGTGAAAACTGTTTGACTGTCCATAAATTTTTAGTTGTGTGTGATATTTAATAAAAAGCAAAATTATAGAAATTATTACTAAACCTTTAAAAATATTTCAATTTCACTTTAATTTATATCAATAAAGTAAAATTTGATACTTAAAATTAATAAAACAAGAAAATAATTGCTTTTAATTTACTTTCTTATATCCCTATAAATGAATTTGTTACATTTTTAACTATTTAAAGTAAAAAACAAAATAAATTCACATAAATAAGTTTATATGTTATTTATGATACAAAATTAAAGATTAATTTTTAGATAGAATTTTTTATTCTTGATTTTATGATTTTCTCTTCAAAATCGTAACAAATAATAGTGCCCAAGCAATAATTAATAACAATCCGCCTAAAGGTGTTGCGAATACGATAATTTTAAAATCGAACAAAGTGAAGTTTTTTGTCGCTAACAAATAGATTGAACCGCTAAACAGAAGTACACCGGCAACAACCAGATTATAGATTGTTTTTAAGGTTTTTTCGGCAAGTTCTTTTCTGGTAGATAAAAAGAGTAAAAAGAAAGCATGATACATTTGATAACGAACCCCTACTTCAAAAGTATTTAGTTCTTCAAAAGACAAATATTTTTTTAATAAATGCGCCCCAAAAGCACCTAAAATAATAGCTAACATTCCGATAAAAGCTCCTGTTAAAACAATTCTTCTTTTCATAGTTTCTATACTTTCAATTTTTTTAAACAAAAATACTTCAATAGAAATTAAAAAGCTTTTTAGTTTTTAAAAATCTTTCATTAAAAAGAAATCCGCTACATTTTAGCATCAAAATAAAAAATAATGCATTTTTAGTAAATTAAAATTGTTACATATATAACATTTTAATATATTTGTGTTATAAATTTACAACATGAGAAGCATTTTAATTATTGGAGCAGGCAGATCTGCATCGTCGTTAATACGATATTTGTTATCAAAATCTGAGAGTGAAAATCTACATCTTACAGTAGCCGATTTATCTTTGGCTCTAGCCGAAAAAAAGACGCAGAAACACCCAAATGCAACTCCAATTGCTTTAGATATTTTTAATACTCAGGAAAGAAAAGCTGCCATAGAAAAAGCTTCTATTGTAATCTCGATGTTGCCTGCACATTTGCATATTGAAATTGCCAAAGATTGTTTAGAATTTAAAAAACATCTTGTAACTGCATCTTATATAAGTGATGCCATGCAGGCATTAGACGAAGAAGCAAAGAAAAACAATTTGATTTTCATGAATGAAATTGGTCTTGATCCCGGAATCGACCACATGAGTGCCATGAAAGTTATCGACGAAATTAGATCAAAAGGTGGCAAAATGTTACTTTTTGAATCCTTTTGTGGTGGTTTAGTCGCACCGGAATCTGATAATAATTTATGGAATTATAAATTTACCTGGGCACCTAGAAATGTTGTTCTTGCTGGTCAGGGCGGAGCGGCGAAATTTATTCAGGAAGGGACTTACAAATATATCCCATACGGAGCTTTGTTTCGCAGAACTGAATTTCTTGAAGTAGAAGATTATGGCAAATTTGAAGCTTATTCGAATCGTGATTCTCTTAAATACAGATCGATTTACGGGTTAGACAATATTTTGACTTTATATAGAGGAACAATTAGAAGAGTTGGTTTCTCGAAAGCCTGGAATATGTTTGTACAATTAGGAATGACAGATGATAGCTATATCATGGAAGATTCTGAAAACATGAGCTATCGTCAGTTTGTGAATTCTTTTTTACCGTATCATCCAACAGATTCTGTAGAAATTAAAACCCGACTGATCTTAAAAATTGATCAGGACGATATTATGTGGGATAAACTTTTGGAATTGGATTTGTTTAATCCTAACAAAAAAGTGAATTTACCTAATGCGACTCCGGCTCAAATATTAGAAAAAATACTTTCGGACAGCTGGACTCTTGAGCCAAATGATAAAGATATGATTGTAATGTATCATAAGTTTGGTTATGAACTCAGTGGCGAGAAAAAACAAATTGACTCAAAAATGGTTTGCATTGGCGAAGACCAAACCTATACTGCAATGGCAAAAACGGTTGGATTACCGGTTGCGATAGCGACATTATTGATTTTGAATAAAAAAATTACAACTCCCGGTGTACAACTTCCGATAAAGGAAGAAGTGTATCAACCAATTTTAAAGGAGTTAGAAGAATATGGGGTTGTTTTTAACGAACAAATTATGCCTTATTTCGGTTACAATCCAGATTTGTTCTAGGGTCTGGCTTGTTTGTTTTTTAGAATTTTTTTTTAGTTTTTTATTTATCCGCTTCTAGAATCCAGAAGCGGATTTTTTTTTTGTTATGATGCTGCCTGAACCAATATTGGCAAACTGTACATTACCCTAACCGGTTTTCCCTTAATAGTTCCCGGCACCCATTTTGGAGAATGTTTTAAAACACGAATTGCTTCGGCACCAATTCCGTATCCGGCATCTTTTAAGACTTTAATTTTAGACAAACTCCCATCTTTTTCAATCATAAACTGCATATAAGCTTTTCCTTCAATTTTGTTCTTTACAGCCTCATCTGGCATTTTATAATTCTGCCCTACAAACTTATAGAACTCTGTAAGTCCACCCGGAAATTCAGGTTTTATTTCGGTTTCTGCCATCGTTACATAATCTGTTTTTTTCTGGTCCTCAACTTTATTCAGCACTTCTTGTGCTAAAGTTTTTGTACTAAAAACAAACAATAATAAACCACTAATAAGAGCAACGCTCAAAACTTTAAACATACTTCTAACCGAAGATTTTTCTTTTGTCATCATTAAAAAACGTTTTTTAGTTATTTGATAATTAATTGTACTCGCTAAACCAACATTGCTTTTATTAAAAACCATATCAAGCAACAGATTTTGATAATCCGAAACCGAATTGAATTGCTTATTTACTGCTTCATCAGCCAAAAATTCATGATTTAATTTTATAGCTTTCTTGTAAAAAACTATAAACGGATTAAACCAAAATATGATTTGCAAAATCTCAATAAAAAGAATATCCAAAGTATGTTTTTGCTGCAAATGTGCTTGTTCGTGCGTTAGTAATTCTAACGGAATTTTATTGTTTTGAAACTCTTCTTCATTAATAAAAATAGCATTCCAGAAAGAATGTGGCAAAATTGGTTCTTTTATCAAAACCACTTTATGATCGTGTATAAGCTGAGTTTTATTATTTGTTATTTTTTTATAAGAAGAAAACAAATTCAACCCGAAACGAAAGACCAAAACAAGTGCAATTACAATATAAACTACGCCCAAAATATACAATATGATTTCGCTGTAATCAATCTTGTCTACAACTGCTTTATTAGTTCTAATTACAATTCCGTCCAATTGTACCATGCTAATTTCTGCCGGAAAAGAGAGTTTTATTGAAAACAACTGCAACGGAATAATGAAGCTAAAAACTAAACTTCCGAGCAAATAAGCTCTATTAAAACGAAACATTCTTTCGTTCTCTAACCATAATTTGTAAACTGCATAAAAAATTAAAAGCAGTATTCCTGATTTTAAAAGATAGCTTATCATTTTTTCTTTTTTTGAATTTCCGAATCGATTATTTTCTTGAGTTCTTCTAATTCCGAAGTTGATAAATTAGTTTCAGTGGTAAAAAAAGAAGCAAACTGTGATGCCGAATTATTAAAAAAACTACTTATTAATCCGTTTACGTGTTTTGAAAAATAAGCTGTTTTTTTGACCAACGGATAATATTCCCGTGAATTTCCAAATTCGTTATACGCTACAAATTTCTTATCGATCATTCGTTTTAAAAGCGTCGCAACGGTTGTTGTTGCGGGTTTTGGTTCCGGATAAGCTTCGAGCAAATCTTTCATAAAAGCTTTTTCAAGCTTCCAAAGATGCTCCATTAACTGTTCTTCTGAGTTTGATAGCTGTGTCATTATTTAATCTTTTCAAGTTTTTCCATCTCAGGCAATTCCTTCTTATAAGCCTCAAGATTCCATTCAATATTCATTTTTGCCGCATATTCGGCTATCGTTCCAAGTCCAACCTCGGCACGCCTTTTATCTACATTATCCGGATCTATCATAGGCGATATGTACCATTTATTGGTTATTTTATTCTTTGCCGACTGACTTCCATAAATTTGTCGTTTTCCTTCTCTTAAAGCCACTCTGTCTTCCAGATAGGCCAAATTACCCGGAGTTGCATTGCGCTTTTTTACGGCTTCTCTCATCATTGGTAAATACTTCTGCTGGTATTTTAAAGGAGAATGCTGAATGACCAAAAACAAAGTTTGATTTGCCTGTATTCCTACTACATCTTTCCCAACCCAGCCTCTTTCGTCCAGTATTTTAATGACCTTAATGAGATTAATACTGTCTTTTTACCCATTATTTTACCAATGCTGTCAATTTTCCTTTTATCTGATTTAGGGTCTTTATAAACATCCATAAATTTTCCGCGAATACCCTGATCTTCTGCATAAATATCTAAAAGTTCTTTTTCCAGCGGTTTATCATAATTAGCACTAAGAATATCTACTTTCTTCTGAAGTTTATCAATAATTTTCGCCCATTCTTTCTTTTCATATAAAGATTTTAGATCATTATCTATTTTTATATGCGCAATATTTTCATATCCGTTATCAATCGCTAAGTCCAACCACTTAAAAGCTTTCTTATCATTATTGTTTAAAGCAGCCGAACAAGTAGCATTGTACAAATCTGAAGATGATTTGTGTTCTATTTTAAATGCTTTCTCATAATATTCAACAGACATTTTATAATTTTTTACCGCATAACAAGAATCTGCTTTGCGAACCCATTCTCTATATACTTGCGCCTGTAAGAAACTGAAGTTCATTATAATAAAAAAGAAAGTGAATAATTTTTTCATAGATTTAAAATTAGTAGTTTATTTAATACTTTGCTCTGAGACCAATGCTCCTTTATCGTAGATTTTAATGTTCTGAAGTTTTCCGTTATCCGAATAGAATTTCCAATCTCCAAAATAAAACCAATGTGTTTCTACAGAATTGGTTTCTAATTTTGTTTTTCCTTTCGATTCTATTTTTCCATTTTTATAATAATAGGTAACAATGCAAATTCCGTTTTTGTATTTCTCTGTTTTGTAGATTTTCCCACCAATATAAGATTTCCACTTTTTTACGGGTTCATCATGTTTATAATATTCAAACGATTTATATCTGATGCTGTCTTGTGTATAATCATCAATCCAAACGCCTTCTTTTTTCCTGTCAATCTTCTGATTGATGGGTTTGCTTTTGCATCCTGAAAGCAGCAATCCGCAAAACAATAAAATTAAAAGTTGTCTCATTTGACTATTTTTACTCTACAACTATAGATGTTGTTCTACAAATGTAGAGATTAATTTTTAATATGCAAGAAAAAAGGTTCAAAGTTGCAGAGGTTCAAAGCGACAAAGGTTCTTTTTAGGCGCAAAGCCACAAAGGTTTTTTGAATAGGCTCCAGCTTTAGCTGGGGTTTGCTATAGATTATTAGGAATTGGCTTTAGCCGAATTTTTTAATCCTCAAAACGTAATTATTTGGCTAAAGCCGATTTCTTTTCACTAAAAAACCCCTAGCTGAAGCTAGGGGCTATTCAATTTTGATGCTAAAACCTTTGTCGCTTTGAACCTTTGAATCTTTGCGCCTTGCTTGCGCGTTAAGGATTGAGGCGGTATCCTTTTATGAAGTGAAACGGAATAAAAGATATAGCCGAAAGCCTGACCCGGAGGGAAACGCCCAAAAAAAATCCGCTTACTCTTTAAAGAATAAACGGATTGTATTTTGATACCTAACAGGTTCTAAAAACCTGTTAGGAAAAAATTTACGGAAAAAAATTTGCGCCTTAGCGTCTTCGTGGCAAATCTTATTTACTTAATTCTACAAAATATTTGTAAAATAACGGAATAGTTTCGATTCCTTTTAAGTAATTGAAGATTCCGAAATGTTCGTTTGGCGAATGAATAGCATCGCTATCTAAACCGAAGCCCATAAGGATTGTTTTGCTTTTTAGCTCTTTTTCGAATAAGGCAACAATAGGAATACTTCCGCCTGAACGAACGGGAATTGCAGGAACTCCAAATGTTTCTGTATACGCTTTATTTGCTGCCTGATACCCAATACTGTCAATTGGTGTTACATAACCCTGACCTCCGTGGTGCGGCGTTACTTTTACGGTAACTCCAGCCGGTGCAATACTTAGGAAATGTTTAGTAAAAAGTTCTGTGATTTCATGCCAATCCTGATTAGGAACCAAACGCATTGAGATTTTAGCAAAAGCTTTGCTCGCAATAACAGTTTTTGCTCCTTCGCCTTGATATCCTCCCCAAATTCCGTTTACGTCTAATGTTGGACGAATTGAGTTGCGTTCGTTGGTTACATATCCTTTTTCGCCATAAACATCATTTAGGTCTAAGGCTTTTTTATATTTTTCTAAGCTGAAAGGTGCTTTTGCCATTTCGGCTCTTTCTTCAAGAGATAATTCCTGAACTTTATCGTAGAAACCAGGAATGGTAATATGATTGTCTTCGTCATGAAGAGAAGCGATCATTTTTGCCAAAACATTAATTGGGTTCGCTACTGCTCCTCCGTATAATCCTGAATGTAAATCACGATTTGGACCTGTAACTTCTACCTCAACATAACTCAAACCACGTAAACCTGTCGTGATTGATGGTTGTTGATTAGAGATCATTCCGGTATCTGAAATTAAGATTACATCGTTTTTCAGTTTTTCCTGATTGCGTTCTACGAACCAGGCTAAACTTGCCGAACCTACTTCTTCCTCGCCTTCGATCATGAATTTTACGTTACAAGGCAAATTATTGGTTTGCACCATATATTCAAGCGCTTTTACGTGCATGTACATTTGTCCTTTGTCATCACAGGCTCCACGGGCAAAAATTGCGCCTTCTGGGTGAATCTCTGTTTTTTTGATTACAGGTTCAAAGGGTGGCGATGTCCATAATTCGATAGGATCTGGTGGCTGAACATCATAATGACCGTAAACCAGAACTGTTGGTAAATTTGGGTCGATTATTTTCTCTCCATAAATAATTGGATAGCCCGGAGTATCGCAAATTTCGACAAAATCGCAGCCTGCTTTTGTTAAACTTTCCTTAACTGCCTCTGCAGTATCGATAACATCTTGCGAATATGCAGTGTCAGCACTTACCGACGGGATTTTTAATAATTCTATCAACTCATTGATAAAGCGATCTTTATGTTGTTGAACGTAAGACTTAATATTTTCCATTTAAATTATTTTTATAGAAATTCAAAAATACAAAAAAGAGAATTAATATTTTTTTGCAAAAATGTTTTGAAAATTAGAAGTTATGTTTATCTTTGCACCCACAATTGAGCGGATATGGTGAAATTGGTAGACATGCCAGACTTAGGATCTGGTGCCGCAAGGCGTGTAGGTTCGAGTCCTATTATCCGCACTGAAAAAAGCTTCTGAGAAATCAGAAGCTTTTTTGTTTTTACTACATTTTGATTTTTTGTTACTAAAGTTGTTGATAAACAGATTTTATCAAGATCTCTTATTGCTTTGCTATTTTTAATTTTGAATAACTTTTTTAAGTATAAAAAAATGATATTAAAAAACAAATTTATTCTCTCCAGCTTAATCGTAATGATAATAATTTTGGCTTCTTGCCAAAAAAACAACCTCAACAAAGATATATCTCAGACAAAAGATAAAACAATTGAAAAACAAGTAGCATTGTCTATTGATACTTTTTCTACTTTCCCACCTGAAATTGATGGCTGTTCTTGTTATTTTTCTAATGACTCAATAGAATTTAAACAAGAAAAATACATTTTCATGAATGACTTTGCAGAAACTTCATTTTTAAAAATAAATGGAATTTTAACTAAGTTTACTCAAATCGATTTTAAAGAAATTGATTCATTGAACACTATCGCAAGATATAAAAGCGGGAATTTAAATATGACAATTGAATTGAAAGATGGAAAACAAAATGGAGATGAAACTTACCTGAAAACAGGCAAAATTAAATTGACAAATAAAAACGGAAAAACAATTACAAAGACATTTTATGGGGAATGTGGTTGTTAGCAAATGAATAAAATTACGAGACAATCATTTTTTGGAATTTACTTCTTCTTTGTCGATTGTAATCACGAAGGACGGATTAAAATCCATCCTTACAATATATTTTGTTCCTCCGGAACTCTCTATAAAATTCCGAAGGAATGATTTATTTTGTAGCAACGGATTTTAATCCGTTGAAACGCAAAGTAACCACAATATTCTAAACCCGACAGGTTTTTAAAACCTGTCGGGTTTAACACAAACTTGTTATGAATAGCAAACCTTTTTTTTATTCAATCTCTAAATAAGGATGTAAAATTTCTGCCAATTCATTTAGCCAATAAAAACCATCTTCTATTTTGGTTAATTGCAGTTTAAGAGTTTCATCTCTTCTCATTACACCCAAAGCAATTATATAATTAAGATTTCGTATTGTCTTTGCCAAATCTTTAGGATCTATCTTATTTGTAAAAAATCTATCAATCTTATTTCTGTTTCTTTTGAAAGGCTATTTTCACTCATAATTCTATTTTTTGTATTACAAAAATCATGAGATTTATTTTTCAATTGAACTCATATATGAGTTCAATTCTATTTTATATTTTCTTATACAGAAAATCAATTTCGGCTAAAGCCTTTCTTTCAAAACATAAAAAAACCTCCAGTTAAAACTGAAGGCTATTCAAATTATGCTCATTTTATTTAAATGAACTTATATTCCTTATATGGTTTAAAACCGCATTATTAACTTTTTAATATCTCAATTATCTTATCGACATTGATTTCGCTGTAATCGTTGATATAAAAATCACATGGAGGCAAATATTCTTTTGTATGTGTGCTTAATACCCCAACAACTTTCATTCCTGCATTTAGTCCCGCTGTAACTCCAGAAAAAGAATCCTCGAAAACCACACAATCAGATGGAGAAACTCCAACACGTTTGGCAGATTCTAAGTAAACTTCGGGATTTGGTTTATGAAATGTTACGTCTTCGCTAGACATCATAGAATCCATTTTGTCGGCGATTTTTAACGCATTTATAATCAAATCAAGATTCGCACGCGGAGCCGATGTTGCAACAGCTGTTTTAAAATCACGAGATTTCAATTCGCTTAAAAAACCCAAATAACCTGGGATAGTTTCGACTTTGTCTTTATAAATTTCCCGAAACGTTGCTTCTTTTTCGTCTTCGAGTTTTATAAGTTCTTCTCCGGCGATTGGGCGTTTAAAGAAATGCGACATGATATAACTATTGTGTTTTCCGTACATATGCTCTTCAAACTCTTCGTTGGTATACGAAATCTTATATTTATCGAAAAACACTTCGAAAGCCTTCACATGATGCGGATTCGTGTGAGAAATCACACCATCCATATCAAAAATAACACATTGCTTCATTATATTTTGTTTTAACGATTGCAAGATAGGAATAAGTGTTGTTTAGCGCAAAGTTACACAAAGGTTTCTCGCAGAGTTTTCTCTCGCAGATTTAGCAGATTTATTTTAAGCATTTTTATCGTGCCGCTTGTCATTGCGAGGAACGAAGCAACCACATTTACAAAATCAAACTTATGTCAATTATTAGTGAGGTTGCTTCGTTCCTCGCAATGACATAAAATGAGCTAAAAACCTGAAACTTGAAATCTGAAACAAAAAACCTAGCTTATCCAAATCTTCTTTTTAAACAAATTCGCTGTCTGTCTTAAATGCTGATTAAAACCGATTAAAACAACCAAAATCAACAAACCATATCCTACAACGGTATAAATTTCCATATTTGATAATAAAGTAGCTTGTTTGGCAACTGTACTAAAAACTTTTTTTAAGGCCAATGAATTTGAATCGTCAAGCGAATAGCCTTTTGCAGCGAAACTCTGCGCTGTTTTAGCAATCGTTTCCTGGGCTTGAGGATTATCTCCCGTTACAAATTGGCTTAGTTTAAGAAAGTGTTTTTTATTCAGGAATACTTGTGCGTTTTGCATGATACAAAACCCAATTGTACTTCCCCAAAAACGTCCCGAAACTCCAATAATTCCAGATGAAGTCATCATTTTTGAAGGAACGGCCGTAACTGTAAACAAAACCAAAGGCACGAATAAAATACCAACAGCGATTCCTTGTAATATATAGGGTATAATAATATCAGACAATGAAACATCAGCCACAAAAAGAAACGTAAACCAAAAATGATAAACCGCCAAAAGAGCAAAACCTATCATAAAAATATATTTGGTCGCCATAGATTTCATCAGAAAAAATGCGGCTAAAATAAGCCCTATTACATTTCCTAATCCGTTTATGTATTGTACTCCGGCAACACGCGACGGATCCCAATTCCAGATCGAAAACATCGCGCTGTGACAAAGACTTAAAGTTGCTCTGGAGATATAAAAAATAAAGAACAAGAAAAATCCAGTTCTTAAATTCGCATATTTGAAAACCTCAAAATCAAAACTTGGTCGTTTTACTAATAATTGCCTGAAAATAAATAAACCGCCAGTAATCAAACACATTATTAAAGCGAAGATCAATTGCGAAGACTCGAACCAATATTTTTTTTCGGCATAAACAAAAAAGTAAGCGCCGGTTAAAATTGAGGTTAAAACCAAAACATAACTCAATAAATCGACTTGATACAACGGAATTTTCTTTGTAATTCTATGACTTCTGAATGTAACCAAAATCAGAAAAACATTAATTAACTGAAGCATTCCTGAAACATACAGCATGTATTTCCAATCGTAATGATCCAGAAACCAAACGGCAATATTTATGATAAATGGTGTTGCCAATAAAAGTGATCCGTAATAAAAGGAGAATCCAATGATAATGGCATTTTTAGAATGAAAACGTTCTACCAGTAATTGTCTCAAAATCATAACCGGCAAAGCCATTAAGATTCCTTCGGCAATTCTTAACATAATAAAAACAGCAAAATTGGTCACATAACCTGATGAAATTATTGTTATCGCGATTAACACATAAAGGGCAATTAAATAACTTTTTGCAGGAAAGTAATTCGAAAACCTACTTTCTATCAAGATTGTTGCCAGCAAAGTTCCATAAGTTACACACATGGCAAACTGCAAATCTTCGGCTTCAATATCTAGAAAACTTGCTGCGTATGCCACGTTTGAACTATAAACTCCCAACAAAATCATCGAATGCAATAAGCAGACAAACAAAATGATGATGATCGCCCAGTTTGGAACCCAGGATTTAAAAATACTTTTATGTTCCATTTTATTGGTGTTCGGCAATAACAGTTATGTTCATTCCGGCTCTTAAAAACTCAGCTTGTTTATTGGTATCTTTTAATTGAATTCTAACCGGAATTCTTTGTTCGATTTTTACAAAGTTTCCTGTTGCATTATCCGGAGGTAATAACGAGAATCGCGCGCCACTTGCAGGAGATAATGAGGTTATGATTCCTGTAAATTCTTTATCGTTTAAAGCATCAGCCTGAATACGAACTTCCTGACCAACGGTTAAATATTGCAATTGTGTTTCTTTAAAATTGGCTGTAATCCATTTTTCTTTGCTTACTATCGAAAGCAACGATTGTCCTTCTTTTACCATTTGTCCAGGCTGTAAAGTTCTTTTGCCAACCCAACCGTCATAAGGAGCTGTAATTATCGTATACGAAAGAAACAATGCTGCATTATCTGCCACAGCTTGTTTAGACGCAATATTCGTTTGCGTTGTAGGAACATTTGCCTGCGCTTGCGAAGTGCTTAAATTTGACGACTGAATCCTGTCTCGCATTTCCTGAAAATGAGCTTGCGCTGATTCGTAATCTGCTTTTACTTTTTCTAATTGTTGCGAAGTCGCGGCTTCGTCTTTTACCAAAGCTTTATATCTTTCGTATTCTAATTTTGTTTTCCAAAGATTAGTTTTAGCTACAGCCAATTGCGATTCACCAATTGCAGTTGTACTCGCTGTTGTTGCCACATTTTTCTCGGCCACAACACTACTTTGTTTCGCGCTTTGAACATCGGCAAGAGCCACATTCAATTTTGATTTATATTCTCTGTTGTCGATTATAACCAAAGTATCTCCTTTGTGCACAAACTGATTTTCATTAAAACGAACTTCTTGTACATAACCCGTAATTCTTGACATAATTGGCGTTACATATTGCTCAACCTGCGCGTCATTGGTTTCTTCGTGGTTTTTATTAAATACATAAAACCAAATCCCTAAAATGATTCCGCTTGCCACAAGCGCACATGCAATAATTGTTATTAGTATATGAAACGTTCTGTTTCTTCTAGTTTCATTTTTTATCTTAACCATAACCTCTATATCTTTTCTTGTCTATTTTCTAATTTATTTTCTTGCCTCTAGCTTCTTTCTTCTAATTTTTCACATCTAACTCTTCACATCCAACTTTGAGGAAGAATCCCCGCCGTATGAAGCAATTCGTAATGTTTTAAAACCGCATCTAATCGGGTAGAAATTTTGTTGTATTTCGCCTGAAGCAAAGCATTATCAGCATCGACCATTTCCGTTATTAAGACCAATTGGTTTAAGTATTTTAACTTTACGATTCGGTAATTTTCATTGGCTAAATCCAGCGCTTTATCTACAACCACAAATTTTTCAAGTATTTCCTGATATTGGGTATGTTCTTTAAAAAGCTTATCCTGAATTTCATCTTTTATAATTTCAGACTGCATTTTTTGCCATTCGATTTTTGTATTAGCCTGTTGAACTTTGGTTTTGTTTTTATACAAAGCCGAAATATCAAAATGTGCTTCGATACCAATTTGCCCTAAAGTATACAGATACGGATTTGGCGGAAAAAATTTGTAATTAGGATAATAAAAACCATAATTCCCAAAGAAGTTTACTGTTGGCAGATAATTTGCTTTTGCCAACTTCAGTTCCGTTTTTTTAATATTTAATTCTTGGCTCACTATTCGCATTTCTTCGTTCTGAAATGCTTTTTCCAAATAAAAATCATACGGATCCAAACCCTTCATTTCATCAATATTGGCTGCAGTGTCGATCGCAATTTCTTCATTTTCCGGAATCTGAATCAAAGTCTTCAAATTATGCAATGCGCTTTTTATATTCTTAGAATTTGTCAATGAGTTTAATTCACGATCAGAAAGCTGTAATTCGGCTCTAATGACTTCATTTTTCGTAATAGCTCCGTGTTTTTGCAGTGACTGAACTTCTTTTAATCGGCTTTTTTCTTCTTTAATGTTTTCTTCAAAAATCTTCTGAAGTTCCATCATTTTATAAATTGCCAGATAATTAGCAACAACCTCCAACTCGATATCATTTTCAGTCTTTTCGGTTTTTATTTTAGCAATTTCATTTTCCTGATTGGCAATTTTGATGGCGTTATTGATTTTATTCCCAGCATAAATTGGCATCTTAAAAGTCGAGTTAACCTGATAGATTTCAGGAATTACTTTCGTTACTTCTTTACCATTTAGGAAACCATTTCCTTTGAATTCCGTAATATTGGTAATTCTGGAATATTCGCCGTTTAATTCGATATCTGGCAAACGGAACTCTTTTCTTTCTTTGATGTTTTGCTCTGAGAGCGTAGTCTCTAATTGAGATCTGAGGATTTTTTTATTGTTTTCTTTAGCCAGTTTCAGCGCTTCATTTAACGAAACCGAATGAATTTCCTGAGCTTGTAAACTACTAAATGTTAATACAATTAGAAATATCAACACGATTTTGAGAAAACAATCTTCTGTAGAATTTGTTGTTTTAAGGAACATGAATATTTAAATATTTTAATACCGCAAAGTTCCTTCATTTTTCTGGTGACTGATAATTCTAAAAAGTCAATAACATATTCATTTCGAACAAATGTTAAAATCGTGTTTTCCGAAATCAATATATTAAACAATTGACAGACAATTTATTACAAAAATTATTTGATTTATAAAGTTTCACACAGATTTAAAAGGATTTTGGCAGATGAACGCAGATTTACTTTTTATAATACCATAATCAAATAATTATCTGCAAAATCTGCTTAAATCTGCAGAATCTGCGTGAAATAAAAAATTATTTTCGTTCTAAAATCTCTTCGCCATTTAAGTAATCAGAAGGTCTTTGTCCTAAAATTTTGAAAAAAGTGTTGCTAAAAGTCGGAACACTATTGTAACCAACTTCCTGAGCTACCTCCTTTACCGAAAGTTTTCTTTCTAATAAAAGTTCAATCGCTTTTAAGATTCTGCGAATGGTATAATATTGAATAAATGACATTTTGAGATCTTTTTGAAACAAGCGATACAAAGAGCGTTCGCTATAGCCAAATTCATGCGCGACATCTGCAAATAGAATCGTTTCGCCCAGATTATTCTCAATATAACGCAGAATTTTTCCGAGTCGCTTGTCTTTTGGCTGTGGTAATTCTAAAGGTAAATTATTGGTGCAAATTTGAGGAAGAATCGCTTTTATGGCTTTAGCAATGGCAAAGTTTGGCGTTCCTTTTTTAAGATCACCATTCCATCGATTGGTAAAAAGCATCATTTGCAGCAGTAAGTTATTCACCGGATAAATCCCTTCTACTTTATAAAAGTTATCTTCTTCTTTTTCAATCGGAAAATACAAATTCCTCATCGTAACACTTTCTGATTTCGGTTCAATACTATGCTCCACTCCACTCGGAATCCAAATAAAATGTCTTGCCGGCAAAAAATAGGTTTTTGTTTCTGTCGTTACAAAAACTACATCCCCTTCCGCATAGAGCATTTGCGCTTTGTTGTGTCTATGCGGTGGAATGAACAATTCTCCCATCAAATCGTGGTGACAGTAAATGCTTTTTTTATCAGCATCTACTTTTTTGATGTAATACTTATCTAGTTTCTGACCGGAATGTTCCATTGAAGTAATTGAATATCTTTCTTCTGATATAAATATAGGGAAATAAAATTCCAAATAAAAAATTCCAAATTCCAATTGAATACTGATATCATTGGAATTTGGAATTTTAAAAGATTGGGATTTATTTTAGAAAACCTTCTAAAATAAAAAAGCCTTTCCGTTAAGAAAGGCTTCTTCCAATATTGCGGTCTGGACGGGACTCGAACCCGCGACCCCATGCGTGACAGGCATGTATTCTAACCAACTGAACTACCAAACCAACTGCGTTATTGTGAGTGCAAAAATACAATAGAACTTTGATTCTGCAAGGGTTTTTGCAAATAAAAATCAATAAAATTTTAATCTACTAAATTCCAATATTTTAAAATTCCACATTCAAACCAAAAAAGAAGAACTTTCTTTCTTTTTAACCGCAAAGAGCGCAAAGATTTTTTATTGATCACCTAAATAAACACAAAGTTCGCAAAGCTTTATCAATTATTAGCTTTGCGAACTTTACATTCTTTAAGATATCTTAGCGTGCTTTGCAGTTAAAAATTAAAATTTGGAATTTAAAGAATTGGAATTTACCAAATGGCTATAAATCAAAAAAGCCATCCACAAAAGTGGAAAGCTTTTCATTGGTCTAACTACTAAACCAGCTACGAGTTACAAAGTCGTAGCAAACAACACAACTAATCTTAGATACCGTTTTTGGGCAAAAAAGCCTTTCTTAACAGAAAGGCTTTTCCCAATATTGCGGTCTGGACGGGACTCGAACCCGCGACCCCATGCGTGACAGGCATGTATTCTAACCAACTGAACTACCAAACCTCTGCGTTATTGCGGTTGCAAAGATAGTACAGAATTTCGTTTCTGCAAGTGTTTTGCTAAAAAAAATTAAATATATTTTTAAATTATTAGCCAAAGTTTTGTTTTTCAACTAAATATGTAGTCAATATTTTTTCAAAATTATCTTCAACATTGACAGGAACATATTTAATTTGATTCTTTGCACAAGTCAAAGACAGTTTTTTAAAGTATTCCTCTGCCCTTTTTTCGTATTCTACTTTTACGTTATCGGCAAAAATCGATACTTCTTCGCCAGATTCCAGATCTATAAATTTTCTTGGTGCATTATCGAAATCAAATTTGAGCTCGGTTTTATCATCGACAACATGAAACAAAACTACTTTATGTTTATTGTGTTTTAAATGCTGCAAAGCATTAAATAACTTTTCCTCATCTTCTGACTGAAACATATCTGTAAACAAAATAATCATCGAGCGACGATGCATTTTCTCTGCAATTTGATGCAGATAAGTAATAGTATCAGTACTTTTTTTGAGTTTTGGCTGTTCTAATAATTGCTCTAGTTTATTGAGCAACATTCTATGATGGCGATCGCTTCCTTTTTCCGGAGCATAATATTCGTAACTGTCTGAGAAAACACTCAAACCCACAGCATCGCGTTGTTTCTTTAAGATATTCATCAAAACTGCTGATGCCAGAACCGCAAAACCAATCTTCTTTTGATAAAAAAGCTGATTTGATTTTAATTCCGGATAATGCATCGAGGACGAATTATCAACAATAAGATGACAACGTAAATTGGTTTCTTCCTCAAAACGTTTGGTATACAAACGATCTGTTTTGGCAAACAACTTCCAATCAATATGTTTGGTACTTTCTCCAGCATTATACACTTTATGCTCAGCAAATTCAGCCGAAAATCCATGAAACGGACTTTTATGCATTCCGGATATAAAACCTTCTACAACCTGATTGGCCAACATTTCGAGATGCTGAAAACTGGATATTTTCTCTATTTCCGATTCGATTTTCATTCGGTTTCTTTTTTAATATTTTGGGCGCGGTACAAACCATCTGTCGCCTGCAATAATTTTCGTTTTAATATCGGACTAAAATTAGGGTTTTCTTTTAAGAAACGCTGTACTTCATCATAAGCATATTTCGAAGAATATTTCCCAATCGTATTATTGAGCCAGTCTTTCGGAAAGAAAATATCTCCGGTACGCTGAATTTCATCAATCAAATCTAACGAAAACCAAATATATTTTTGCGCATTTTCCTGACGTAAAGGATGATGAATATTAGCCAAACCAACAGAAACCCAAGATTCTTTTTCTCTGTTTTTATCATCTTTTAAAGATTCCATAAAAGCAGATCGAACCGATTCGTCTTTGGATAAAGAAGGAAGCAAAAACTCAAATCGCTTTTGTTTGTCCGGATTTGTAATTGTTGCTCTGGTTTTATTTAAGATTTCATCTGCTTTTTCATGTTTAAAAATTGCCAGATTCATTGCAATGTTAGTATAATCGTCTTCATTTAATTTCAAACCCGGAATCACGATTTCTTTATTCCAAATTTGATATAATTTGGCTTTCCCCGAATCTGAATAAGAGATTGAACTGAATAAATTAAATAAAGTCTTTTTGATATTGCTGACTGAATTTGATTGTAATTCAGCATAAACGACACTTTCAAGAGTTGTGTGAACTTTATTTTTTTGTTGTTCAGTCAAAAATTTCCAGAAAATATTACTTGTTTGATTGGTTATTATTTTTAAAACTAACTCATTTTTTTCAACTTGAATTCCTTTCAAGAAAACGGCAAAAACGTAACTTGGCACAATATTTCCTGCCAACATATTCTCATATAAATTCACATAAGCTGAAGCTCTTGCAACTTCATCGTTTAAACTTGAAATTGTATTCAAATTATTTGCGCCAAGCGGAAAAACACCGTATCCAAAACCATTATAATTATAAATGATATTTAAAGGTTTCTCAAGTCCGATTGCTTCTTTTAAAGAAAGACTTTTATCTTTTATATTGACGTTTAAAACCTTCACATTATTCGCATAAACCAACCCAATCTGAAAAATCTGGGGCCAGATATTACTCGATCCATCTTCCGCTTTTTGCTCAATTTCAAAGGTTGCGATTCTGTTTTTAGAATCGTATTCAATCTTATCTGTAAAAATGGCTCTTCCCGATCTTTTTACCCAAACCTCACTCCATTTTTTCATGTCGAGCGGTGTTTCGGCATCCAGAATTTCAACTAAATTATTCCAGTCGGCATTACTATTGGCGTATTTTTGAATGTATTTCTCGATTCCTTTCTGAAAAGCTTCCTTTCCCATCGAAGCTTCTAATTGACGCATCATAATTGGCGCTTTGTTGTAAATAATACTTCCGTAAAGCGAACCCGCATCTTTCAAATTAGCCAAATGCTGTTTTATCGGATGTGTACCTAACGAACGGTCTTCCGCGTAAGCGTTGGCATAATGCGCGCTAAAAAACTGTAAATTATGATTGACTTTCGGAAAAACAGGGTTCATGATTTTGTCTGCCATAAAATTCGCAAACACTTCTTTCATCCAGACATCATCAAACCATTTCATCGTAACCAAATCACCAAACCACATATGCGAAGTCTCGTGCGCGATAAGTTTCGCGCGGTCTAATTTCTCGCTGTCGGTTGCGCTATTATCCAAAAACAAAGTCGATTCTCTGTACTGAATTGCGCCAACATGTTCCATTCCGCCATATTGAAAAACCGGAATCGAAGCAAAATCCAACTTCTGAAATGGAAATTTATAATGGGTATATTTTTCTAAGAATTCTAAAGATTGTTCGTGCAATTTAAAAATGGTATCAGTACTAACCTGAATCTTCTCCGGATTATTTTCGCGATACAACATAGTCATTTCTAAATTGCTGAGTTTTTGTGTTACACTTTTAAATTTTCCGGCAACAAATGAAAATAAATAGGTGCTCATTTTATCTGATTCTTTAAAAGTATACGCTGTAAAATCACCTTTTTCGACTTTCTCTTTTACATCGGCTCCAGCCAAAACCGACCAATCTTTTGGCACAGTCAAACTCAGCTTATAAGTCGCTTTTATGTCCGGCTGATCGAAACACGGAAACAACGTACTCGCTCGATCCGGAACTAATAAGGTATAAAGAAAATCGTCGTTTCTGTTTAAAGATAAATCTCCTGCAATAAAAGAAATTGCAATGGTATTTTTTCCTGCAATTAAAGCTTCTGAAGAAATAACAATATGTCCGTTTTCGTGTACAATTGAAACCTCTTTTCCATTGGCTTCAATCGCTTTTATGTTTTCCGTTTTTACTTTAAAATCTAAATAAATATAGGGTTTAGAATATTTTGGCAAAGTCAGCTCTAAAACCAAATTGGCTTTAATTTCTTCTTCTTTTTTATTCGGAATTTCAAATGAAAGTCCATAAGTGACATTTGATATTTCTTGTTTTCTATAAGTAGCCAATATTTCTGAAACCCCATTATCCAAAAGACAAACTTGTGTTTGTTTTGATTGAGAAAATCCAATTGCAGTACATACCAGAGAACAAATAAAGCTGTGAAGAATTTTCATTTTTAAGAATATAAGATTCGTTAAAAATAAAAAAAAGGATTCGGATTAAAAGAAAGTTTGCCACGAATTAAAATAGTTTTAAACCAAGTTCTGTTTATATGATAAACCTTCTGATATTTTTTTGCCGCAGATTAAAAGAATTAAATTGATTTCCAATCTGTGAAAATCATTTAATCTGTGGCTAACTTTTTAAAGCAGCATCAAAATAAATAATTCGCGAAAATTAGTGTAATTATTGGCAGAAAAACAAAATAAAAAAGGTTTGACTTTCGCCAAACCTTCTTTATATAAATCATAATCTTACGATTACAACAAAGCGTCTAAACTATCTGAATAGGTTTGTTTCGGAGCAACTCCTACTTGCTTTCCTACTACTTCACCGTTATGAAAAACCAAAACGGTTGGTATGTTGCGCACACCATATTTTGCAGCGAATTCCTGGTTTGCATCTACATCTACTTTACCAACAACTACTTTACCTGCGTACTCTTCGCTGATTTGGTCGATGATTGGACCAACCATTCTACAAGGACCACACCATGCTGCCCAAAAATCTACCATTACCGGTTTATCTGATTTCAAAACTACTTCATCAAAAGTAGCATCTGTTATTGCTAATGCCATAATTTCTTATCTTTTTAAAATTATCGTCTGAATTGTTAAGCTTCAAACTAGAGTACAAATTTAAAAATTAAATACAAACGAAACACCATTCCAAAATTAGTTTTCATTATAAATGTATTGTCAATAATTATATTAACACGAAAAATATTGTTTGTAGGTTTTAACCTGCAACTGACTAAAGGCCATCTTTTTATAAAAACGTCAGTTTTTTACCTTATCTTTAATGATTCAGAAAATTCGTTCAGATGAAAGCAATCTTACAACAAATAAAAAACTTTTTACAATCGGTTCGTTTTAAAAAATATGCCAAACGTTTTGGCTTTTTTATTCTGGGTCTTATTGTTTTACTGCTTCTTGCCTGCGGCGGATTATCAATTTATTTCAAACAAAATAAAACCGAAATTATAGCCAAAGTCAACACCAAAATCAACGAAAACATTAACGGAAAATTCCATATTGGCGATTTCCACTATAAGTTTCTAACTGGTTTTCCCAACTTTACATTGGCCTTAAAAGATGTTGAAATCAAAGACAATCAATGGCAAACACACAAACATACTTTATTAAACGCAAAAGAAATCGAAGTTCGACTGAATGTTTGGAGTTTATTGCAACATGAAATCAACATTCATAAAATCCTCATTAACGAAGCCAATATTTATGTTTATAAAGCCGAAAATGGCTATTCGAACGCAAACATCTTTAAACCTAAAAAGAAAAAAAATCCTAAAAATAAATCTGAAACCGAAACTACAATTGACCAAATCGAGCTCAGCGGTGTTCACTTTATCCTGGACAATCGTTTAGGGCATAAATTATTTGATTTTGATGTTGCCAGCTTAACCGCAAAAGTAGATTATGACGGTGATAATTGGCAGACAGATGTTTTTCTCGACACGCAAATAACCAGTTTGGCTTTTAATACCATACACGGAAGTTTTGCTAAACAAAAAGAACTTAAAGGAACTTTTTCCGTTTCATATTCCTCAGTAAAACAAAAAATTGATGTTGTAACCAAAGGCCTCAAAATTGGTACTGATTCTTTTGACATCGCTGCCTATTTTAATTTAGCCAAAGGAAATGCGCTTTTCGGAATCAATATTGGAACCACTATTTTATGGCAAAATGCATCCAATTTATTATCGGCAAATATCAGTTCTAAGCTTAACCGATTTAATTTGAAAAAAGAAATTGATGTGAACTGCGACATCAAAGGCGATTTTAATGCCAAAGGCGATCCCAGAATTGTGGTTCAGGCCATCATTAAAAATAACGAACTCAGCATTCCGGACGGATTACTGACCGATTGTAGTTTTAAAGGCATTTTTACCAATAATTTCAAGCCAAAAGAAGGTTTTAATGATGCTAATTCGGCTATTATTTTAACCCATTTTACGAGTAATTATCAAAATATACCGCTCAAAATCCCGCAATTGTCTATTAATAATCTCGAAAAACCATTAGCAACCGGTTACGTAAGTTCAGATTTTGATATTTCAAAACTAAATGAGGCAAGTAACGATAAATGGATTCAGTTTTCTGAAGGTCACGCCACGGCCAACCTGAAATTTCAATTTGACATTGTCGATTTGTTTATTAACAAACCTCGATTTATAGGCAATGTAAATGTTCAAAATGTATCTTTTCATTTTATTCCGAAAAACATTCACGCCGAAAAAATAAACGTTCAACTCAACTTTACCGAAAACGCTTTGTTGATTAAAAAAATCACCTACAAACACAATAAAAATATCTTTTCTATCGAAGGAAAAATCGATAATTTCCTCAATTTATATTACAATGCACCAGAGAAAATGGTCGTAAACTGGGATATTTATAGTCCGAATATCGATCTGAAACAATTTCTGGGCGTTTTGAGTAATTCTCAGAAAAAGAAAGAAGCACCCAAAAAAGCCACAATGTCGCATCAATTGCGCAATGCCATCGAAAAATGTGTTGTTGATATCAACTTCAAAGCCGACAAAATCAACTACAATAAACTAACCGCAACCAATACCAAAGCCGAAATCCAGATGATCGATTCCAAGCTTATTATCAAAAACGGTTCCCTGCAAACTTCTGGCGGGAGCATTACTTTTAGCACCATTGTTGTGCCAAATGGCAAAAACTTCAATTTTAGCTCGAATGCGCAGGTAAATCAAGTAGATATTGCGAGTTTTTTAAGATCGTTTAACAATTTCGGAATCCAGTCTTTTTCTCCAAATAATATCAAAGGAAAACTCACTAGCAAAGCAAATGTTACAGGTTTAATAAATAGCAATGGCGAATTGATTACGAATTCTATGCACGGAAAACTCGATTTTAATGTCAATCAGGGCGCTTTGCTCAACTTTGAACCTATAATGAAAGTTGGAAAATTTGCGTTTCCTTTTCGTGATGTCAAGAACATTACTTTTAGTGATTTGTCTGGCAACCTCAACATGCGCGGCGAACAAATTGACATCAATAATTTAACCATTAGCTCCAGCGTCCTTAACTTCGACGTCAACGGAATTTACTCTTTTAACCGAGGCACCAATCTTGCCCTCACCATTCCGCTCCGAAACTCTAAAAACGATGCCAAACTAGCCAGCAAAGCCGAACGCGATGCCGTTCGCGACCGCGGAATTGTCCTGCACTTAATTGCACTCGACGGCGATGATGGAAAAATGAAAATTAAATGGGGAAAGAAGGATAAAGAAAAGTGATTCTATTACAATAAGACAATAAACAACCTCAACCCAATCTTGTCATTGCGAGGAACGAAGCAATCACACTAGAAACTCACCAAAGATTTATCACTCTGAGCGAAGTCGAAGAGTTTTTGAAATTTGGGATTTGGGATTTAAAATATTGGAATTTAATTTTTTAAGGAGCTATTTTCTGCTGTCCACTATATCTTTAGTGGTGAACCCCACCACAAAAGAATGCAGTTCCCATCAGGGCTAGGGCTTTAGGTTTCATGAGAAGTTTTATAAATATTAATTAACGCCAGTCAGAAATGATTGGCGTTTTTTTTATGGATAAAAGTCAAAACCATAGTTAATATTGAGTTGAAAACTAATACAGAATGAGGACAATTGTCAACCGGACAATTGTCCGCACATAAGTACATTTATCGGTTATGAATATTAAAGAAAAATTCGGATTTAAAGTCAAAGAACTTCGAGAACAAAAAGGCTTCTCAATTGAGTATTTAGCTAATATTTCTAACGTGGACAGAACGTATATCTCTGACATTGAAAAAGGAAAAAGAAATGTCTCCATAGAAATTATAGAAAAAATAATCAACGCTCTTGATACTGATTTTGGGGCTTTTTTTAACAACAATGAATTTAAAAAATGAATAATAAAAAATTAACCGCTATCGACTTATTCTCTGGTTGTGGTGGCTTCTCTTATGGGTTTCAACAAGCAGGGTTCCATGTATTATTAGGAGTTGATAATACCGAAATTGCTTTAAAAACATTTAAGCATAATCACTCTGATTCAAATACGCTTCTACTTGACTTGCATAAAGATAGTGCGATTGACGAAATAGTGAATAATGTCAAAAATAACAAAGTTGATGTGATTATTGCGGGGCCTCCTTGTCAAGGATTCTCACTAACCGGAACTAGAAATGAAAATGATGAAAGAAATACGCTTTTTAATTCAGTGTTTAAACTTGCGAAAAAAGTAAATCCAAAAGCTATAATAATTGAAAATGTACCTGGGTTGTTAAAAATGTATAATGGTAAAGCTAAAAATGAAATTATAAAACTATGCGAAGAACTTGGTTACACGTGTAATCCAAAAATCTTATTTGCTCCAGATTATGGCGTTCCTCAGATAAGAAAACGAGTTTTTTTTGTAGCTCTAAAAAATGAATATGGAAAATTTGAATTTCCTGAACCCATTTTAACGGAAGACAAATATGTTTCTTGCGAAGATGCAATTCACGATTTACCTGATTTAGAAAATGATTTGGGAAATGAAAAAATGGAGTACGACAAGTTGCCTTCATCAGCTTATCAAAAAAAAATGAGATTAAAAAACAAAATCATACACAATCATGTAGGAACAAAACACACAGATCTTGTTATTAACGTGATATCTCAAGTTCCCGAAGGAGGAAATCACAAAGATCTTCCTCCAGGAGTCGGTGACTCAAGAAAATTCAATGAAGCATGGACAAGATATCACAGCAAAAAACCATCAAAAACAATTGACACAGGTCATCGTAATCATTTTCATTACAAATGGAATAGAGTTCCAACAGTAAGAGAAAATGCAAGACTTCAGTCTTTTCCTGATGATTTCATTTTTTTAGGAAATAAAACAGAACAAAATAGACAAGTTGGTAATGCTGTTCCTCCAATTCTTGGTAGTGTTTTAGCTGAGCAATTAATTAAAATCTTAAATCATGAAGCTTAATGTAATTGATTTATTCTCAGGTTGCGGAGGCTTAACTGATGGATTTCTTCAAACTGGAAAGTACAAAACTTTAGCAGCTGTTGACTGGGAATTTCCTACTGTTTTAACTTTACAAGAACGTCTTAAAACAAAGTGGAAATATGATTTATTAAAAAACAATGTCCTACATTTTGATATCCAAAGAACGGATGAATTATTAAATGGATATATGGACCCAAAATTTGGCATCAGTGAAGGTCTTATTAAAATTGTTGGAGATCAAAAAGTCAATGTTATAATAGGAGGTCCTCCATGTCAAGCATACTCTATCGCAGGTCGTGTTAGAGATGACAAAGGAATGCAAGATGATTATCGAAATTACTTATTTGAAAGTTATGTAAAAATTGTAGATCAATTTAAACCCAATGTGTTTGTTTTTGAAAATGTTGAAGGAATATTATCTGCTAAACCAGGCGGAATATCTATAATAGAGAGAATACGAAAATCTTTTAATGATATTGGTTATGAAATAACTGAAAACTTGAGAGAAAATGCCTTATTTGATACATCCTTTTATTCTGTTCCTCAAAAAAGGAAAAGAGTTATAATTTTTGGAGTAAAAAAAAATGATGATAGTAAACGACTAATTAGTGAGTTTTACAACTCAATGAAAAACAAGAAACAAGGAAATCCTTCAAATGCAGAAGAAGCTCTGAAAAATTTACCTAAAATTTTTCCATTTGACCAAGACAATAAAACCTCGCATAAATTAAAATTAAACGGAGTTGCTTTACCTCCAAATCATGAGCCTAGATTTCATAGTAAAAGAGACATTGAAATATTCAAAATACTAACATCCGATATAGAGATGGGGCTAAATAAATACACAAACACTAAAGCTCTAATAGAATTATATAAAGAAAAAACAGGTAAAGAATCAAAGTTTCATAAGTATAATGTAATTAGATCAGACAAACCAAGCAATACAATTCCGGCCCACTTATACAAAGATGGTCTAAGACACATACATCCCGATTCTAAACAGGCTCGATCAATAACCGTAAGAGAAGCTGGAAGAATACAAACTTTTGATGATGATTTTGAATTTTTTGGTTCAAAAGGTGATCAATACAAGATGATAGGAAATGCTGTCCCCCCAAATTTCGCAAAAATAATAGCATCAGTAGTATACGATTTATTAACTTAATTTCTAAATTATGGCTTTATTTACTCTTTTAACAACTAAAGGATTTGTACATGTAACAGGAGGACTCAACTGGGGTTCAAATTCAAAAAATCACACCCGCATTTTAGATGCATACATTCCTATTCACATAAAAACAATAAGAAGAAATCTTGCTTTGGTCCCTCTGAAATCACCTGTTAAAAATCAAAATATCATCAATGTGTTTTGGGATGATGGTGTCAATATGCAATGTAGGTTTGAAGGAACTATAACTGATTCAAAAACAGGAAATATTTATCCTAAACAAATTTCTTCTTATCCCAATAAAGACATTTTAGGAGTTTACCTTAGACAAAGATTAAATGTAGCAGGAATCAGACCAATAGTAATGGCAGATTTAACTATTTATGGTAGAACTGATGTAGATATAACTCACTTGGGAGCTAATAATTATCATTTTAATTTCTTATAAAATGTATTATATAAAAAAACTGCAATTTCAAGAATTAGGAAGCCCTACAATAGATGGTAAAGTATCAAGAGGTAGATATTTCTTGATTTCTAAAAATACAGAAGATTTTTTTCCTCCTCTATCCAAGACTCAACTCAATGACACAATAATTTTACCTATTATACCTCCTAATTCTTTTCAAAAGGTATATTGTTCATTTGTATATCATAATGATAAATATCATGGAAGCTTAGCAAATGCGCCCCGAAATGAATACAGGCTATATCTTAATTCTAAAATAGACCCAAACCGTTCTTATTTTAAAGTAAGTGATATTGTTGTATTTAGTAAATATTATATAGAAGAGGGCATTCCTATATATAAAATAGATTTATTTAAGCTTGGAGATTCAAACTATGAGGAGCTCAATGAACTAATAAATTCT
Organism: uncultured Flavobacterium sp.; assembly: GCF_963422545.1. NCBI lineage: Bacteria > Pseudomonadati > Bacteroidota > Flavobacteriia > Flavobacteriales > Flavobacteriaceae > Flavobacterium > uncultured Flavobacterium sp. Next base: position 75,077 of record NZ_OY730251.1, on the reverse strand, counting down.
TCATCTTTAGGTGGAAATCATGCATTGTATAATGGAGAACTAAATTTTATCAAATCACAAATAAATAATTTAGAGAATCTAGAAACAATTATTCCACAAGAAACTAAAGAAGTGGTGCAAAAAGAACAAAATAGATTTAACTATTCAGAAATTGAAGAAACAAAAGGATCAAACTTATTTAATTCTGTAAGTTTTAGGGATTTTGTATTGTTAGGTTATCAAAATAAATGTGCAATTACTAATGAAGCAATTTTCTTTGATAAGTTAATAAATCTTGAGGCTGCACATATTATGCCTAAATCTCATTCAGGTTCATTTCTTCCTTGTAATGGCATAGCATTATCACGAGATATGCACTGGGCTTTTGATAAAGGAATGTTTTCAATAAATGATGAATATAGAATTGTTGTGCACGATGATGTAAAAGATACCATCTTAAATAAATATGATAATCAAAAAATTAATTTACCAATAGAAGATTTTTTTAAACCAGAAAAAGCCTTTCTAAAATATCATAGTGAAAAAATATTTGGTTTATTTAAACATTCAGGTATTATCAGATCTTCACAATGATAAAATAAAAAATGTTCTAATAAACCTGTAAAGTTTATCACTGCTAATTATTAAATTTCAACATCTTTAATAATTATAAAAATGGATGTCCATAATCCAGAACAACGCTCAAAAAACATGCGTGCCATCAAAAGCACCGCAACAAAAGCCGAAATCACTTTGGCAAAAGCATTATGGCATCTAGGTTACAGATACAGAAAAAACAACAAAACAATATTCGGCAAACCAGACCTTACTTTCAAACAATTAAAAATTGCCATTTTTGTAGATTCAGAATTCTTTCATGGGAAAGATTGGGAGACTCGAAAAAAACCACAAACCAATCCTGAATTCTGGATCAAAAAAATCGAACGAAATATGCAACGAGATATAGAAGTCAATACTTATCTGGAATCTCAAAACTGGAAGATTCTTCGTTTTTGGAGTAACGATATCAAAAAGAATTTGGATTCGTGTGTTCTTGAAATTGAAAACGCAATTAAAGAAAGACAAAACACAAAATAAAAAAAGCCACTACAAAGTGGCTTTTTGTTTATTAAAGTTTAATCATTCAACATCCAGATAAGGATTTAAAATTTCGGCTAATTCATTGAGCCAGAAATAGCCTTCTTCAACTGATCTTGGATCGATTTGCAGGGTTTCGCATTCTCGCATTAGAGACATCGCGAGAAGATAATTTACTCTTCGAATTGCTTTTGCGAAACTTTTAGGATCAGTCGCTTGGTTGAAAAATTCGTTTAACCGCAATTCTGTTTCTTTTGAAAGGCTGTTTACACTCATAATCTGAAAGTTTAGGGAATATAAAACCCGTACGGGTTAGCTGTCCTACGCCTTTCAGAGCGTTGCAGTTGTTTCCAATACCGCCAGCATACCGCACGGGCAAAAGTTTTGTCGAGTTCATAATCTGAAAGTTTTAGGACTGCGAAGATACCAAAAAGCCTTATTATTTGTATGGTTTTTCTTTATTGATTTAAAAGGTCACAAATTTTTAGTTTGCTTATTGTTATGAGGGCTTCGACTCTGCTCAGCCTGACATTCTTGGTTTGGCTCAACCTGACAATGTTTTGAAGTTTTTCTCTTATTTGACGTGACAATTGTTATGGAGTTTCTTGTGTGATTTCTCCCTTTGGTCGAAATGACAAACTAGACGAGAATATTGTTATGAAAATGATTGGCCTAGCCCCGATAGAAGTGGAAATCCTTTTGTGGCGGGGTTCGCCACAAAAGATTGAAACGGATAGCGGGATTAGCTCCTGAAAAAAAATCGTAATTATTTTCTTAATGTTTTATTAACTCATTCGTTTCTTTATTCAAATTTTGATAGCTTTGAGAAACAATCATTAAATATAAACCATATGAAAATTCAAATCAATACAGACAAGAACATCGAAGGACACGAAAGATTAGAAGCTTATTTTTCTGGAGAATTAGAAAAAGGTTTAACGCGTTTTGAGGAAAAAATAACCCGCATCGAAGTACATTTTGGAGATGAAAATGGCGATAAATCCGGAGTACATGACAAAAAATGTGTAATTGAAGTTCGTCCCGTAAAACTACAACCCATAACTGTTACAGAACACGCCGATACGCTGGAAAAAGCTTTTCAAGGTGCTTTGTCTAAAGCAAAAAAATCACTTACTACTACTTTCGAAAAAATGAAAGCGTATTAATCCAGATACAAACAAATGCAAAAAGTGGCATTATCTTAATCAGATAATGCCACTTTTTATTTTAGCAAAGCGGTCATTTCTTCCCACTCCAATATTTTAATATTCTCTTTGAGTTTATTAGCCGCTTTGACCATTGATTGAGCGATACTTTTTGCTTCTATTCCTTTATACTTACTAGATTTCCCTATAAATAACGGATTGATAACTTTAAAGATCGCAATCAAAACTTTTTCGAGATTTCTTTTTTCTTTTCTGTTTCCCAAAATCATCGAAGGTCTGAAGATATAGGTATGATCGAAATTTAAACTAATAATATCCTGCTCCGTTTCGCCTTTCATTTTTACATAAAAAACAGACGAATTCGCATTTGCTCCAATGGCAGAAACCAGAAAAACTGATTCGGCTCCGTTCTCTTTGGCTAATTTTGCTGCCAAAACCGGATAATCGTGATCTATTTGATAGTATTCTTTTTTATCTGGAGTTTTCTTTTGTGTGGTTCCAAGTGCAATAAAAATTTCGTCTGTATAAATGCCTTTTACCACATTTGCCAACGAATGAAAATCGCCTATTAAAGTCTTTAATTTTGGGTGCTGCATGTTTAGATCTTTCCTGACAACAATTATTATTTGTTCATAATGGGCATCATTCAATAAATTTTCAAGAATATACGATCCTACTAGTCCGCTTGCGCCATAAAGAATTGCTTTTTTCATATACTGTTTTGTTTGCTGTAAGTTGTAAATTTATTGAATTACTTTATAATTAATCCTTTGGAATGGAATTATTTAAATACATAAAGTACCTTTTTTAAGTTTGCAAAATCAATGTTTCTATATGTTTAAACAGAACGATTAACATAATAATAACGCTTTTCGGGATTGTAAAAAGTAAATTTGCAATCCCAAAATCGAACTTGATTCCTGAACAAAAACCGGCAAATCGATTGGGATTATCTATAATAAATCATTTAAAATAAATTCATGAAAAAGCAACTACTCGTATTACTAACTGCAGTTTTGTTAAGTTTTGGCGTAAATGCGCAAGTAAAATCATCTGAAACAAATCTTCTGGTTTTAATTTATTCTCAAAACGGCGGAACTTATAAAATGGCAAAAGCTATTGCCGAAGGAGTTCAGGAATATCCAAATACAAAAGCAACAATAAAAAGAGTTCCTTCGATAAATTCGAAAGAAAAACTAAATGCAGATGTAGAGAAATTACCAATTGCTACTATCGAAGAATTGGCAAATTATGACGGAATCGCTTTTGGAAGTCCGGTTCATTTTGCAAATATCAGCGCTGATATGAATTACTTTTTTAGCCAAAGTATTCCGCTTTGGACATCGAGATCTTTAGAAGGAAAACCAGCAACTGTATTTATGTCTGCTGGATCCGGAGCAGGAAAAGAAGCTGCTATTTTATCTTTCTGGAATATCCTTGCTTCTCACGGAATGATAATCGTGCCTACCGGAATTATGGGAACGGCTACGTTAGACAAAACAATTCCGCAAGGAAATACTCCTTTTGGAGCCACTTCATTAGCCGGATCACCTGTTGGAACGCGTCCGTCACAAAGCGAGTTGAATTTAGCTAAAGAACAAGGAAAAGCTTTGGCAAGAGCTGCATCTGGATTGAGAAATACTGAGAATATAAAAGCTGTAAAAACAACGTCTACAGAAACTAAAAGCGACATCTATAAAACATTAAAAGACAATAATATTGTTCTTCCTGAAGCACCAAAACCTGTTGGTAATTATGTTCCGTTTACAATTTCTGACCATAAAGTATATATTAATCAAGTAGCTTTAAAAGACGGGAAGATCTTAAATCCGGGGAAAGTTGGCGCAACAGTTACAGACGATCAAGCCAAAGAAGCAACCTACCAAACGATGCTTAATGTTATTGCAGTTTTAAAAGAAGCTTGCGGTGGTGATTTGAACAAAGTAAAACAATGTGTGCAATTGACAGGATATTTTAATACTACTCCAGAATATACTCAACATGCCGCAATTATGAATTCGGCTTCGAACTTGACCGCATTGGTTTTTGGCGAAAAAGGGAAACACGCCAGAGCAACAATTGGTGCTGCCTCATTACCGATTAATTCGGCAGTAGAGATTCAGGCGATTTTTGAAATTGAATAAAAGAAAATTTTACCGCAAAGTTCGCAAACGATTACGCAAAGGTCACAAAGTTTTGTGAATTATGCTTTGCTTTGAGATCGCAAAGGGATTGTGTAAAAAAAGCTTAGCTTAATGACATTGCCCGTAGGGACTACATGTATTTTATAACATAATCTAGTTTTTTTGCGTGAGGGATAGAAGCAAGCTACCAAAGTAGCGCGGATAGCCCGACAGCGATATAAAAAGGGGCGACTAAGCGATTGCAAAGTCAGCCCCTTTTTATATTGGTGGCACGCCCAGATTATTTTTATCGACGTTGTTTTATGATTTTGGCAATGGTGCTCCAACTGCAATATCACAGCGATGCCCTGCTTGCCCGTGTGGCGGATTCATTCCTTCGGCTGTTGTAACTGGTTTTTCGGTACTTAATAAAGCCGGAACAGCATTGTTTGCAGGTGGCGGTGTAACGGTAAAGTTTTGCGACGTGCTTCCGCTTTGTGCAGGAGTAGCGGCAACTGGTTTGGCTACCGGAGAATTTAAAGGTACTCCAACGGGAATATCACATCTGTGTCCTGGCTGACCGTGCGACGGATTCATTCCTTTGGCTACTTTTACCGGTGCAGCTGTTGTCGTTGTAACCACATTTTGCTGACCTGGATTTACCTGAACGGTTTGCGTAGGTTGTACCGTAGTTTGCCCTTGTTGTGCTGGTGCCGAATTTAATGGCGCTCCAACTGCAATATCACAACGATGCCCAGGTTGTCCGTGTGCAGGATTTAGTCCTTTTGTTTCTCCCATTACCGTATTAGGATTCATTGCAGGCGCTTGAACTACTGAAGTTGTTTTTGTGGTATCTTTTGCCAATCCTAATTTTACTAATTCAGAAGTTGGCGTACTTTCTTGTGGTTCCAGTTCTTTCTTGCAAGAAGCAAAAAGTAAAGAGGTAACGATTACAGAACTGATAAATATTTTTGGATTCATGATGTCTATTTTTAAAGCTATCAAATATACTAAATCATATTCTATCCTATAAGTGATGTAAGATAATTTAAGTTTGGGTTTGTTGTTTTAATCTCGCAAAGGCGCAGAATCGCAAAGTTATTGTTTCACGCAGATTTTAAAAAGATTTAAGCAGATGTACGCAGAGGGTTTATAAATTTAATCTGCTAAAATTTGTAGACCCGAGCGACAGCGAATAGGTGAAACAAAATCTATCTGAATCTTTATAATCTGTGGTCTTAAAATAAAAACTTGGCGCCTCTGCGCCTTTGCGTGATTAATTTCATTCTCTTTCAACGGATTAAAATCCGTTGCTACAAAATGGACCGTTCCTCTGGAACTCTTGTAAAGAACCTTCGGTTCGATTTATATTGTAGGGATGGATTTTAATCCGTCCTAATTCCATGAATAATTTTATCTGCGCCTTATCAGCTTAAATCTGCAAAATCTGCGTGAAACCTTCTATCGTCTAAAAATCATTCTTACCTTTAAACTCAAACAAAACCTATTATGAAAAAATCAATTCTACTTCTATTTTTCGTTGCTTCTTTTGCAAATGCACAAACTTCTGAAAAAGACAAAGTCAGTCAAACTATCGATACTTGGCATAAAGCTGCAGCTGATGTAAAATTTGATGCTTATTTTAATTTAATGGCCGACGATGCGATTTTCATTGGAACTGATGCTACTGAAAACTGGAATAAAAAAGATTTTAGTGTTTGGGCTAAACCTTTTTTCGACAAAGGAACTACTTGGAATTTTACGGCTCTTGAGCGTCATATCTTTTTTGATAAAACAGGAAAAATTGCGTGGTTTGATGAATTACTAAATACTCAAATGAAAATTTGCCGCGGTTCCGGTGTTTTGACAAAAGTGGGAAAAGAATGGAAAATTCAACATTATGTTTTATCCATGACAATTCCGAATGATGATGTTAATGCCGTGATTAAAGTGAAAACACCAATCGAAGATGTTTTGATTGAGAAGCTAAAGAAAAAATAAACATTTTTAAGCTTTCTTTTTATAATCCTAACTTTTCTAGCTCTTTACAAGATAAGATATCAATTTAATTATAATATAATTGGCAATATTACCCATAATTTGGAAGTTCAAAATAAGATAGTCTCAAAAAAACGGTTCGAATTTTACAAAATTAACTAAAATAAAAGCCATACCTCTATTTTAATAGCCCTTAAATCCAAAATCTTTATTTTTTTTTAACTTTGACCCTAAAAAAAATAGGGTTAAATAAAGTATTTGAAAAATGAAAATAGAAAGACGCTGGATCATTTCCTTTATTATTATAAGTATTGTTTGTATTACGGGCGCATTTTGGCCAACTATTACTCAAAATAGTTATGTGTTATCTGAATTTGGTACTACAGACCATATTGTACCTGCCGATGTTGCCTGGATGTTAACTTCATGTTGCCTGGTTTTAATCATGACACCGGGATTATCTTTTTTTTATGGCGGAATGGTGGGTAGAAAAAACGTGATTTCGACCATGTTGCAAAGTTTCATTTGTTTGGGCGTTGTAACACTTTTATGGGTTGTAGTTGGTTTTAGCTTAGCTTTTGGAGATCCTGTAGGATTTGGTTCCGGAGATCACTTTTATAGTTTCTTTGGCAATCCAACCACTTTTGCCTTTATGGATTATGTTGGTGTTTTACCACACAAACAATTAGCAAGTACGATTCCGTTTATGTTGTTTGCTTTGTTCCAAATGAAATTTGCCATTATTGCTCCGGCAATTATTACAGGTTCGTTTGCAGAGCGTGTTCGTTTTATATCGTATTTGCTATTTATCAGCTTGTTTACCATTTTTATTTATGCGCCTTTGTGCCATTCGGTTTGGTATCCTACAGGAATTTTAGGAACCTATTTTGGTGTAAAAGATTTCGCAGGAGGAACTGTAGTACACATGAGTTCTGGTTTTGCTGCTCTGGCAGGAGTTTTGGTTTTAGGAAAAAGAAAAAACAGTCAACATATACCAACCAATATTCCGTTTGTATTATTAGGAACCGGAATGTTATGGTTTGGATGGTTTGGATTCAACGCCGGATCTGCGCTTGCCGCGAATGGAACTGCCGCGATGGCTTTTGCAACGACTACAACATCATCGGCTGCAGCTATGTTAACCTGGGTTTTCTTTGATCGAATGAATGGAAGAAAAGTTTCGGCTCTTGGGGCTTGTATTGGAGCTGTTGTTGGTCTGGTTGCCATAACGCCGGCTGCAGGATATGTATCGGTTCCTGAAAGTATGTTCTTCGGATTCATTACAGCTTTGGTTTCAAACTCTGTTGTAAATTGTCGTTTTTCAAAAAGATTTGATGATACTTTAGATGTTTTTGCCTGTCACGGTGTTGGCGGAATTATGGGAATGATTCTAACGGCTATTTTCGCTCATGGTGAAGATGCAAGTTTGCTTCACGGCGGATGGAATGTCTTTGCTCACCACATGATGGCGTTGGTTCTGGTTTCGATCTTTACTTTCTTTGGAGCTTATTTCTTATTCAAAGTAACCAACTTTATTATTCCGTTACGAGTTTCTGAAGAAAACGAACATATCGGACTGGATTTATCACAACATGATGAAACGCTTGATCCAAAATTAAAACCTATTACAGAACCGCATTACGGGTAAAAATATTTTTTTTCGCCACGAATTACACAAATTTTCACTAATTTTTTTTTCGACAATTCCGCTTAAATTAATTCGTGAAAATTTGTGTAATTCGTGGCAAAAAACTTTAAACGTAATTGCGCTATTTTCATTCGTTTATATTCCTTAATTTTGCTGAAAATTTTTGTAAAAGTGGGAAGTAAAAATAAACTAAAAAGATTCAGAGAAAACGAAACATTTCAAAACGTTTTTCAACCAACCAGAGAAGAAGTTGTAGGCGATTTAATGCCTTTAAAAGGAAAATGGAACTCTGATTTCTTTAAAAATGATAATCCATTAGTTTTAGAATTAGGATGTGGAAAAGGTGAATATTCTGTTGGACTAGCAGAAAGATATCCAAACAAAAATTTTATCGGAATAGATATTAAAGGAGCTCGTTTCTGGAGAGGTGCTAAAACTGCTGTAGAAAATGGTCTGCACAATGTTGCTTTTGTTCGAACTCAAATCGAATTAATCAACCATATTTTTGCCGAAAATGAAGTAGATGAAATCTGGATTACTTTTCCGGATCCGCAAATCAAATACAAAAGAACGAAACACAGAATGACCAATTCTGAATTCTTGAAATTGTACAAAAGAATTCTTAAAAAAGATGGTGTCGTAAACCTTAAAACCGATAGTGAATTTATGCACGGTTATACTTTAGGATTGCTTCATGGTGAAGGACACGAAGTTTTATATGCAAACCACAACGTATATACAAATGAAGGAAGTCCGGAAGAAGTTACTGCTTTTCAGACTTTTTACGAGAAACAATATTTAGAAATTAACAAGGCAATTACGTATATTCGCTTTAAAATTAAGGATTAATTTAATTTTAAAAACATATTTCTAAACCCATTAAATAACTGAATGGCATTACTTACCCCATTACTTTCAGGTTTTCTTGCCGCTTTCATTGGGATTATTCCACCAGGATTAATCAACATGACCGCAGCCAAAGTAAATTTGAAAGAGGGTAGAAAGAATGCCTTATGGTTTGTTGCCGGAGCAATTTTAGTGATCTTTTTTCAGGTTTCCTTAGCTGTTTTATTTGCACAGGTAATTGACAATCGTCCGGATGTTGTAACGCTTTTACGTGAAGTTGGGTTTGTAATATTTTCGATCTTAACAATTTACTTTTTGTTTATTGCCAAAGAACCAAAAGCCAAAAAATCGAAGATTAAAAAGAGCAGCAAAAAAAGTCGTTTCTTTTTAGGAATGCTGCTTTCGGGTTTGAACTTTTTCCCGATTCCGTATTACGTTGTGGTTAGCGTTACTTTGGCTTCTTATCATCTTTTTGCATTCGAAAACAACATTATTTTTACTTTTGTATTCGGATCTGTTTTAGGCTCATTTGCTGCTTTATACAGTTATATTGGTTTCTTTGGAAGAATAGAAAAGAAAACTGATTATCTAATGCGAAACATGAATACTATTATAGGAAGCATTACAGGAATGATTGCTGTAGCGACACTTTTTAATATTTTGAGTTACTATTTCGGATAAAAAATATACGCCACAGATTTCACAGATTAAAATGATTCTTTAAAATTGGTTTCACGCAGATTCTGCAGATTTAGCAGATAAAAAAGATTTTTATTTTAATGATTAACTAAATTCTGCATGAAATTCTTTTCACACAATACAGTAAAATCATTTTAATCTGTGAATCCCGATAGAGCTATCGGGAGTGGCAAAAAAAATCAACTTATGGCTGAAGATAATTTTTTTGAAAAGGTTTATGCAATCGCCAGACAAATTCCGCACGGAAAAGTAACTTCTTATGGCGCTATTGCAAAAGCTTTAGGAACTGCACGTTCTGCCCGAATGGTTGGCTGGGCAATGAATGCTTGTCATAATATGGATGATGTTCCAGCGCATCGCGTTGTAAACAGAAAAGGACTTTTGACGGGAAAACATCATTTTGACGGAACTAATTTAATGCAGCAACTTCTGGAAAGCGAAGGTATTGTGGTTGAAAACAATCAAATTATAGATTTCGAGAAACACTTTTGGCAACCTGAAATTTCCACCATATAAGTTATATAAGTTCATTTAATCGTGACGCTTATCCTCATGTTTGAAAATCTGCAATGCGCAATCTTTATCAAAGTTTTAAACTTTGACAAAGATTCTGAAACTGCTTTAAGTCCAAACTAAAATGAACTTATATAACTTATATGATTCATTTTTTTTTAAATCAGGCAAATAACAAAACTCGTTTTATCCTCATCGGTTTGGTAACTTAAATAACCGCCGTGTGCTTCGATAATATTTTTAGAAAGCGTTAATCCAATTCCGGCTCCATCTTTTCGAGTGGTAAAAAATGGAAGAAATACTTTGTCCTGAATTTCAGGATCGATTCCTTTTCCGTTATCAGAAATTGTAATGAAAAAACGATTGTTTTCTGTGTAACTCGACACATACATTTTCTTTTCATTTTTCTCTTTCAAGGCATAAATACTGTTTGTAATTAAATTAATAATCACTTGCTCCATCTGATTTTTATCAATTAAAATCGAACGTGAGCTGTGAATATCATTTATCAATTCGATATTTTCTGCTTTCAAAATCGGACTCATAATTCGGAGACAATCTTCGAATAAAGAATTAATTGGCGTCATCTGTTTGGCTGGCGTTGGCAGCATTGCGAGTTTACGGTAATTCTCTACAAAAACCTGCAAATGATCGCTTCGATTAATAATGGTCGAAATACTGCTTTTGATATCATCAAAGTCGTCGTCTTCTAGTTTTTCCTGATCGACGATGTGCAGCAAATTCTGCGAAAGCGCGCGAATTGGAGTTAGGGAATTCATTAATTCATGCGAAATAATTTTCATCAGATTAATCCAGGCTTCTTTCTCTTTTTTCTCGATTACACGCTGAATGCTATCCAATAAAACTATAAAATATTCTTTGTTATATGTTTTCGCATGTGACGTTTGCAACACAAAAGTCTGTAAATCCTGTTCTTCTATTTTAATCGAAATCGCCGATTTTAAATCTGTAAAACCTACATTTTCAATTTCAGCACAAAGTGAAGGCAAATAATTTTTAAGGTATTTCCAATGACTTACTTTTGGCACTTTAAACAAGTTTGAAAAACAGTCATTCATCAAAAAAATATTCCATTCTTCACTTTCTTTTTCTAAGATTAATGCAGCTGTATCGATACTGTTTAAAATAGATTGATAAACAAGTTCTTTCGAGGTTTGTTCTTGTTGCTGTACTTTTAAGGCATCGTATAAAAGATATAAACTTTTGAAACTATCTCTTTTATTGGCTTCGGGAAAATTAGTTGTAAAATCATTTTTTAACATAGAAAGTAATGTTCTGTCATAAAACAACAATCTGTTTTTGACAAAAAAATACATTTCAGACAACATTACAATGACAAAAAAACCAACCAGAAAGGCATTGTAATAAAACATTTTATAAATCAAAAAGACGCAAAAGAAAAAGAGCATCATTACAAACAATACTCTCACAAACAATGCATTATAAAACTTCCAGTTTTTCATTATTTTATTTTTTTATTGCCTCAGATTAAAGGATTTAAAAAGGTTTTTTTTTAAAATTTCATTTTAACGATGCTCCTTTATTAGAATATGCGGCTGAAAATTTAACCGCAAAGTATACAAAGGTTTTTCGCAAAGTTTGATTTCTAATTTAAGGCTAATATCTAGCCCAAAGATCACAAAGCTATGCCAATAAACTTGCGCTTAAGTATTTTTTAAATCGTATTTTTCAATCCTTCTGTATAATGCAGCTCTTGATAAACCTAATTCTTCAGCCGTTTTGCTAATGTTTCCGTTGTGTTTAAACAAGGCTTTTTCAATAACATTTCGTTCCATTTCAGATAATGGATTTTCATCATTTTCCTGAAAATCTTCAAAGTTTAAAATGTCTAAATCGTGTACAGAAATTGTATTATTATCGGCTAAAATTAAAGCTCGTTCAATCTTATTTTCCATCTCACGTACATTTCCTTTCCAGGGATATTTTTCTAAATATGGCGCTGCATTATCTTCAAATCTCAAATTTTCCTGATTGTATTTATCAGCAATTTGATCTAAAAGAAAGTGCGCCATCGGCACAATATCATCTTTTCGTTCCCGTAAGGATGGCAAATGAATTTCCAATGTATTGATTCTATAAAGCAAATCTTCGCGAAATGTTTTGTTCTTTACCTCAGCTTTTATATCACTGTTTGTCGCTGCAATAATGCGAACATTTAACGGTCTGGCTTTGCTTTCGCCGAGACGAGTGACTGTTTTGGTTTGTAAAACATGTAACAATTTAGCTTGTAGATGAAGCGGAATATTCCCAATTTCATCCAGAAAAATGGTTCCGTTTGATGCCATTTCAAATCTTCCGGCGGTATCTGTTTTTGCATCTGTAAAAGCGCCTTTTGCGTATCCAAAAAGCTCGCTTTCGAACAAATTATCACTTAAAGATCCCAAATCAACGTGTACAAAAGGCTTATCTTTTCGTTCTGAATTCTGATGAATAAACTCTGCAAAAACATATTTACCAGTTCCGTTTTCGCCCAGAATCAAAACATTAGCATCGGTTTTAGCTACTTTTTCGGCAATAGAATAAGCTTGTTTTATTTTCTGAGAAGTTCCAACAAAGTATCTTTTTTCTGTTTTTTCAACTACTACTTTTTTGATGTTTTTTCTGCTTTCGGCGACAGCCTTATCAATTGTTTCGAGAAGTTTTTCGTTATGCCAGGGTTTTAAAACATAATCAAAAGCACCAATTTTTATTCCTTCAACAGCGGTTTCAATTTTACCAAAAGCGGTCATTAAAATCACGATTGTTTGTGGCGAAAGTGTCTTAATTTCTTTTAGCCAATGAATTCCTTCTCGCCCATCTTCAAAACCAATTCTATAATTCATGTCTAATAAAACCACATTTATATCATTTTCGCTTAAAAGTGAAATGATTTTTTGGGGACTATTTGTTGTAAAAATAGTCTCGAAATGCTTTTTGAGAATCATTTTTGCCGAAAAAAGAATTTCTTCCTGATCGTCAACGATTAATATTTGGGCTTGTTTTTTTCGCATGCTGTCTTTTTTTGTTCGATATCGAACGGTCAACTGTTCATTATCGAACAGTCTTTTTTTTAATGGTTTCTAAAGCTTCTTTAAAATCAACGCTTTACAGATAATAAATTTTATGGCACAGTATTTACCTATTGACTATCAGTAAATTATTTAAAAAAATGGACAAGGTAATCCCTCGTAAAAATAGAAAATTTAGATATCTCACAATAGCAATTGCTGTTTTTTTAGTTCTGGCTGTTGTCATCTTTTTTTCTTTTAGCACAAAAAGAAGCTTAAATGTAAAATCAGACGAGCTTACGGTACAAAAAATTGAAAAAGAGTTTTTTGAAGATTTCGTCGTTTTTCAGGCTAAAGTTGAGCCTCTGAATGTAATGTTGGTAAATGTTACTGAAGGCGGATCTGTAAAAGAAATTTTTGTCGAAAATGGTGCAATGGTAACTAAAGGGCAATCGTTGGCTCGTTTATACAACCCGAATACTGAACTTAATTATCTGACTCAGGAAACGGCGATTATTGAACAAATCAACAATTTGAATACCGGAAAACTGAACATCAGAAATCAGGAATTGAACCTGAATAAGGATTTCGTTTTAATCGAACACGATTATAATGATGCAAAAAGGCTATACGATATGAATGCGAAGTTGTATGATAAAGAGGTGATTTCTAAAAATGACTGGAATACTTTTAAAGAAAGTCTTCGTTTTCAGGAAGAACGCAAAAGAACGATTCAGCAAAGTATTCAAAAAGAAAAACAAACAAATCAGATTCAGATTTCGCAAATCAATCGTTCGATTCAAACTATGGAGAAAAGTTTGGATATTTTGAGAAACAACAAAAAGAACTTTTTGATTACGGCTCCGGAAACGGGTAGATTGACTTCATTTGAACCTGTTTTGGGTAAAACTTTTCAGGCTGGTGAAAGCATCGGAAAAATCGATTCGAAACGTGGTTATAAACTTACTGCTGATGTTGATGAATTTTATCTTGAAAAAGTTCGGGAAAGCTTAAAAGGTCAGGTCGAATTTAAAGGAAAAACGCTTGAAGTTTTGGTTACCAAAGTAATTCCTGAAGTTAAAAATGGGCATTTTACAGTAGAATTGGCTTTTACATCAAAAGAGCAAATCGTTTTACAGGACGGACTTAGTTTTGGTGTAAAACTTATTTTATCTGAAAAGAATAAAACTTTGGTTATTTCAAAAGGAAGCTTTAGTCAGGAAACTGCAGGAAAATGGATTTTTGTAGTAAAAGGCAATAAAGCCGAAAGAAGAAACATAAAACTTGGCCGAGAAAATCCTTCGTATTATGAAATTCTTGACGGTCTAAAAGAGGGCGAATCTGTGATTACTTCGTCGTATGCAGATTATAAAGATATTGAGGAGTTATCGATCAATAGTTCGCAGTAACAGTTTTCAGTCTCAGTTTACAATTCACAACTAACAATTTACAATTAATAATTAACAACGTTTCAATCATCAATCATCAATCAAAATCATCAATCAACAACAATTAACACCTTAAAAAATATGATAACAATTCAAAATTTAACCAAAGTTTTTAGAACCGAAGAAGTAGAAACTTCAGCTCTAAGCGGTATTACATTAGAAATTAAAAAAGGTGATTTTTTAACTATCATGGGACCTTCAGGTTGCGGAAAATCTACTTTATTAAACATCATTGGACTTCTGGATGGTGCCAATGACGGAAGTTATAAATTATTAAGTCAGGAAATGATTGGCTTAAAAGAAAAAGGAAGAGCTCAGGTTCGTAAAGAAAATATAGGATTCATTTTTCAGAATTTTAATCTGATCGACGAACTTTCTGTTTATGATAATATCGAATTGCCTTTGCTTTATAACAATGTAAAAGCTTCTGAAAGAAAACAAAAAATCGAAACTATTGCTGAGAAATTAAATATTTCGCACCGTTTGAGACATTTTCCTCAACAACTTTCAGGAGGACAACAACAAAGGGTTGCCGTTGCAAGAGCTTTGGTTAACGACCCGAAAATCATTCTGGCCGATGAGCCAACCGGAAACTTAGACAGTAAAAACGGTAATGAAGTGATGGAACTTTTGACTGATTTACATGCTAAAGGTGCCACAATTTTGATGGTTACCCACTCTGATTATGATGCTTCGTTTTCACAAAGAACAATTCATATGAAAGATGGTGTTATATTCTCTGAGCGATTAAATCAGAGAAATGTTGATGTTTTTATGGACGCTAAATAATTTCAAAATGATCAATTTTATTATAACTGTAATCACTTTCCTGGTAGGATTTGTTTACAAAGTATTGGCTATTATCTAAAGAACGAATCAAAAAACTATAAAAAAATAAACAATGATTTTTAACTGGTTTAAAATATTTATATATCATTTAAAACAAAACAAACTGTTTTCGTTTTTGAATGTTCTGGGCTTAAGCATTGGAATTGCCGGAGTAATTTTTGCTATTCTATATTGGAATAATGAAAACTCATACGACCAATGGAATCCCGAGAAAGAAAATACATATGAGATTCTAAATAAATTTGGAACAAGCGGAGATATATGGGCATCGAGTCCGGTACCTTTTGGCTTAACTTGTAAAGCAACTATTCCTGAAATTGAATCTATTTGTTTTTATACTGGCTGGTATAGTGAAGAAGTAATAAAGCATGAAAATCAAAAATGGGTAGACAAAAAAATTATACTCGCAGATTATGACTTTTTTGATGCTTTTCCTTTCCCAATTCTAAAAGGAGCCAAAAAGGATATTCTAAAAGAAAAAAACAGTGTTGCAATTTCCGATGAAACCGCAAAACTAATTTTTAAAAACGAGGACCCTATTGGTAAAATTATTACAAAAGACAACAAACCTTATGTCGTAAAATCTGTTTACAAGATCATGAGACCTTCTTCTATTGAACCAAATTATGTTTTTGGAGGTCTGATAAACAAGGACGACATTAATAACTGGGGCAACTTCAATTACACCTTAATGATTAAAACCAAAAAAGGAGCTAATATGGAGACGGTTTTAAAGAAAATGCAACACATAAATTTTGTCAATAGAACTATAAAAGAAGCTAAAGAGAAGGGACAAACACCTGAACAATATATCAAAGAAAACGGCGAGATTTTAGTTATTATTGACCAATTAGCCACAGCACGTTTGCACGGAACAAAATCTCCTAATGGTGATAACTTCCCTGAAGGAAGAGGTAATTTACAACTTCTTTATATCATGGTTGGCTTATCTATTTTGATTCTTACTTTGTCTTTAGTAAATTACATCAATCTCGCAACTGCCTCGGCAATAAAACGTGCCAAAGAAGTAGGCGTTCGTAAAATTGTAGGCGCAAGTAAAAAACAAATCATTGCTCAATTTATATTTGAGACTGCTATTATTGTTATTTTGGCAATTATTTTTGCGCTGGCAATTGTAGAACTATCATTGCCTTACTACAATACCTTTTTGAAGAAATCTTTGACAATGAACGGTGGCGAATTTTACCTTCAGCTTATTTTTATATTTGGATTAGTAATCGTTCTTGCAGGTATTGTTCCTGCCATTTATATCTCAAATTTCGAAACTTTAAAGGTTTTAAAAGGCAATTTTTCAAGAAGCAAAAGCGGTATCTGGATTAGAAACTCAATGTTAATTTTTCAGTTTGGTATTGCTACCTTTTTCATCATCGGAGCCTTAATTGTAAACTCACAAGTTTCGTATATGATGAATAAAAGTCTTGGTTTTAGTGGCGATCAGGTTATCCGTATTCCGTTTAAATATAGCGACCAATCAAAAAAAGCCGAAAAATACCTGACTACAAAGCAGGAAATTCTTAAATTTTCAGGCGTTCAGAAAGTATCAACATTTGCAGGTTCTTTTGGAAACGGCAGCACTTCGAGCTCAGGTTTTACACACAATGGTGTTTTTGTGCAACCAAGAAATATCGAAATGGATTTTGGCTTTCTGGATATGATGAAAATTAAGATTGTTGAAGGACGAGATTTATCTCCAAAATATGCCTCAGATACCATTAATAATTGGTTAATAAACGAAACCCTTGCTAAAGCAATAGGACTTAAAAATCCGATAAACACTATATTAACCACTGGCTGGGGAAATGAAAAAGGGATTATGAAATTTAAAGTTGTTGGGGTTGTAAAAGACTTTCATATTACAGGGCTTCAAAGCAAAGTTCCTCCAATGGTTTTCATTAGCATGAAAACTTTAAAATGGAATAATTTTGACAATATTTACGTCAAAGTCTCGCCTAATAATCTGCCTGAAACATTGGATAAACTAAAAACCTATTGGGAGAAAAATGTAAATCCTGATTTTCCTTTTGATTATGAATTTGTAAACAAAGGATTTGCTAAAACATACGAAGAACAGGTAAAACAAAAAAGTCTGTTTTTTATCCTGAACCTGGTAGTAATTATCATTGCCATTTTTGGATTGTTTGCTTTAGCGTCATTTTCAATGGAAAGAAGACTGAAAGAAATTGCCATCAGAAAAACTTTGGGCGCTGAAACTGATATTTTATTGAAAGAATTATCAAAACAATATGTTCTTTTCTGCTTAATAGGATTTGCAATCGGTATTGTTCCTGCTTATATTTTATTGCAAAAATGGCTTGAGAACTTTGCTTTCAGGATCAATGTTTCGGTCGTTCCGTTTAGTGTTGCACTCGTTTCTTTAATGTTTTTGACTTTACTAATTGTTTTAACAAAAGCCTATCAGGTAACCAAAATAGATATCTTAAAATATTTAAAATACGAATAAACTTGTAGATCATTTTTTTTGAAAATACCCGCCAAATTTCCTGAACCTGGCGGGTATTTTTTTGTATAATATTAATTAACATTGCCAAACCCAACAGGTTTTTAAAACCTGTCGGGTTTAACTAAAAAGATGTCTTTATTTCAAAGCGACAGAATCAGAATAAAGTAATTTATCCAGGCGTTTGTCTCTGTCGTAAACATCCGGATAAAAACCAATTTCTCCATTGTCATTTACCCAAGCTGTAAAATATCCAATATAAATAGGGATTTTAGTTTTCAGCATACAGGTTGTTTCTTTTTCGCCACTCATTGCTTTATCAATTTTATCTTCAGGCCAATCAGGATCGTTTTTTAAAATGGCAAGCGCTAATCCTTTTGCTTCTTTTACATTAATACATCCGTGGCTAAAAATACGTTTCTCGAACTCAAACAAACTTTTTGCAGGCGTATCATGCAAGTAAATATCATTTGGATTTGGAAACATAAATTTCACCAATCCTAAAGAGTTTTTGGGTCCGGGTTTTTGTCTAACATTTCCGCCATTCCATTCCATATTATGGTCTGCGAGATAGTTTTTATCTTCGGCCATTTTCAATTTTAATTCATTTTTTATGATACTCTGCGGAACATACCAATAAGGACTAAATACAATTCGATCCATCATCCCACTAAAAATTACAGTTTCGGTCATTCTGGTTCCCACAAAAACATCTGAAACTAAATTATATTTTCCATCCTTTATATAAACTAGTTTAAACGAAGGTATATTAACCATTAAGTATTCCTGAGCATTTGCCAGTTTTGCAGGTATCCATCTGCAGCGTTCCATATTTAGCATAATTGTTCTGATTCTATTGCCAATTGGTTCATTCATCTGGTCAATATGTTCTTTTGTCAATGTATAATTCAATTTAAGCCCGTATCGCTTTTTGTATTTTAAAATTCCTGCCATCATTTCTTCGTCGTATACATGACTCTTAGAATTTTGTGCCAAATCTCCAACAAAAAATAATCGCTCTCTAATTTGTGCAATTACCGCACCGCTGTCAAACGGCTTTAAATCTTTATAATTAATGCTGTCAATTTGTATTTTTTTCCATTGATTATTCTTTTCGATATTTCGATATCTCTGCAATACTGCCTGAAGTTTATAATATTGTCCAAATAAAAGATTTTCATCCTTATTTAAACGTGCAGGATCTGCCATTAAGGAGTCTAATATTCTTGTATATGAGATGTTTTTTGTTGGCAAATACCACCCAATTTTCTTTAAAGTTGCGGGATCAACTCCTGAATAAACATTGCTTGCATAAAAAACATACATATTAGACAAGAGAAGTTCTGTGTCTGTTTGAGGTAGTTTATTAGAAACATTTTCGTTAAAAACATCATCTACCAACTCCATATAGGGCATTTTTGCTTTAACGCCCTGCTCACTCAATAAACGTACTTTTTCATACAATAATGCACCAAACTCACTAACATTTTTATCATCATACCAAATTAAATTATATTCCTTTTTTTTATAAAGATCTTCTACATCTTTTTGGTACGTTTTTAATTTGGGATATTTTTTATAAAAATTATTAATTGATTCGGCATCAATAGCAGACAAAGAAGCGTTATTATTAGTTTTAAAAACGCCTTCAAATACCGTCTTTTCATTTTTTAATTTACTCTCATCGTTTACAGAACCAAAAGAAAACATTAAAAAACTAAAAGCAATAATTACAGATAAGGAAGTAAAATTTCGCATATTTTTAAGTTTTAAATTTTCAGAAAATCATATTTAAAAAATAACGAAAACTCATAGAAACCTAAAAATAAGTTTTCACACATTTTTTAATTTACTTCGAAATACAGCGATTTAGGGCACTCAAATATAGCCAAGATTATTGAGAATTATAGTATAAAACGCACTAAATTTATACTGAAAATCAAACATTCGGACCTTAAATAAGATCTTCATAAGAAATGATCAATAAAGCTATCATAACGATTTATCCCATTATAATATCGAAATTCAAGCGATTAGAATCATTTTGATCAATCTCAATATCAAGAAATACAATTTAAAAGCGTTTGAATCCGAACATAATCCGTTATCTTTGTAGTCTGAAATCAGTTTAAATAAAGACAGTATTTAAACTCGGTTTCCCTCAATAGAAAACAGACGATTAAAATGAAATTAGACAGGAAAGAAATTCTTAAAGCTTTAGAAACAATAACTATAGCAGGAGAAGGAAAAAATATGGTCGAAAGTGGTGCTGTTACCAATGTACTAACTTTTGGCGATGAAGTTGTGGTAGATTTACTATTACATACCCCAGCAATGCACATTAAAAAAAGAGCTGAAGATGATATCAAAAAAACGATACATGAATTGATCTCTGCTGATGCAAAAGTTAAAGTAAATATTAAGGTTGAAGCTAAGGAAAATCCGAACGAAATAAAAGGAAAAGCGATTCCGGGAATCAAAAATATAATTGCCGTTGCATCTGGTAAAGGTGGAGTTGGAAAATCTACTGTTACAGCAAATATTGCCGTAACACTTGCAAAAATGGGTTTTAGTGTTGGAATTCTGGATGCTGATATCTACGGACCTTCTATGCCAATTATGTTTGATGTAGAAAACGAAAAACCAATTTCAATTACCGTTGACGGAAAATCTAAAATGAAACCAATTGAAAGTTATGAAATCAAAATACTTTCTATCGGTTTTTTCACAGCTCCAAGTCAGGCTGTAATCTGGAGAGGTCCAATGGCTGCTAAAGCTTTGAACCAAATGATTTTTGATGCAGATTGGGGAGAATTAGATTTTATGCTAATTGATTTACCTCCCGGAACTGGAGATATTCACCTTTCTATCATGCAATCATTGCCTATTACAGGAGCTGTAGTAGTAAGTACTCCTCAAGCTGTGGCTCTTGCCGATGCTAAAAAAGGAGTTGCAATGTTCATGCAGGACAACATCAATGTTCCGGTTTTAGGAATTATTGAAAATATGGCCTACTTCACACCAGAAGAATTACCTGATAATAAATATTATATCTTTGGTCAGGAAGGAGCAAAAAATCTTGCAGAAGATTTAGATGTCCCATTCTTAGGAGAAGTGCCAATTGTACAATCAATTCGTGAAGCAGGAGATTATGGTCGTCCTGCAGCTTTACAAACAGCTTCTGTAATAGAGACTGTTTTTGAAGAAATAACTCGAAATGTTGTACAAGAAGTAGTTAACAGAAACGATAATTTACCTGCTACAGAAGCCATTAAAATTACAACTATGGCGGGTTGTTCAGCGGTAAAGAAAAATTAGATAATTGAGATAATGAGATAATGAGATAATTTTTAAAATTTTCTAATTGACACATTTTCTAATTGACACATTAATATTATGACAACAGAAGAATTAACAAGCAACGTATTATTGGCTCTTGACGAAATCAGACCTTTTTTAAATTCTGACGGAGGAGACATTACACTAGTTTCTATAGACGATGACAAACATGTTAAAGTTCGTCTTGAAGGAGCATGCATTAGCTGTAGTGTAAACCAAATGACACTTAAGGCAGGAGTTGAAACAACAATAAAAAAATATGCTCCACAAATAGAAACTGTGGTTAACATTATGTAGCAAAAGCAGTTTTCTTTCCGCTTTTTTGTCAATGCATAATTAACAAGAATAATAGTGTTTAACTTGATTAAGTTGAAAAATTCTGAAAAAACAATCAAAATAAAGCACTAATTTGCGAATTTAATAAAAAAGAACACAAAGATTTAAGAGTTTAAGTTAAGTAACTGTTACTTATTTAACTTAAATTTGTAACACAACGCCTAAATCTTAAATCTATGAAGAAATTTTACGCTCTTTTATTATTATTATTTGTATCTGTAAATTACGCCCAGCAAGGCCAAACTCTAATTGCTGATAAAGCATGGGTAAATGAATCTGAAGAATGGTCCGATTTTCAATATTCAGGACAGGTAGTTTTTTCAACTAACGGAAGTAGTGAAGAAGGTACTTTGAGGGTTGGAAATTATGATTTTTTGTATGATTTCTGCGAAGGAAAAGCAAAGTTTACAAATAAAGCTACTTACAGTACTGCTGAATTTGCTCATCCCCGAAAAATGTCTGCTCAAACAGATAAACAGGGAGTTTTAAATTCAACTTATGAAGGAACATTAATCTTTCAGTCAGATAAAGATTATTATTCTGTAATGGCAGTGGTTACAATATTAGAAAAAGGAGGCAACATCATTGGTGTAAAAATGCGCCTTAAAGATGGCAACAGAAAAGAATACGCATTTAGCCTAAAATCAACTAGTTAACATAAATCAAGGATTTATTCACGTTATTAAATCCGAATCAATAAAATTCCAAATAATAAAATGGATGTATTAATAAAGATTAAAGATCGAGAAGGGGTTATACACGAGTTACAAGCTCCAACTGATATGGCAATGAATATAATGGAGTTATGCAAAGCATACGAACTTCCTGTTGAAGGAACCTGTGGAGGAATGGCAATGTGTGCCTCTTGCCAGTGTTACGTTCTTAATGATATTGCATTACCAGAAATGGGAGATGAAGAAGAAGCCATGCTTTCGGAGGCGTTTTATGTTAAATCTAATAGTCGTTTAGGCTGCCAGATACCAATTACTACAGAATTAGAAGGATTAGAACTGGAATTAGCTCCAGAATATTAAATCATAAAAAAAGCGAGAACTAAAATTCTCGCTTTTTTTATGCCTCATTAAATTAACGTTAAAGCCGACAGGTTTTAAAAACCTGTCGGCTTTGTAATATTGACAAATTTTATTCATATTCTTTAATCAGATCCTCTAAAGAAAATTCTTTTAGCAATTTATCCAGATATTTACCTCTGCTGCTTGTTTCACGCTGATAAGGTGCAAAAAGACTCGTTACTTTATTAAATTCGTCATCGAGATCTTTTAAAAGATTTATCTCTTCCTGAGTTACAACTGAACCTTTAGTTTCGATAAAATCCAAAATCCTTTTTATTACAATTTCTTTTTCAATAATTGCCTCTTCATTGCTTTCTAAAGTACAAATACCATAAATTCCTTTACAAAAATGTCTCCATTCTTCTTCTAAAGCTTTCTCTGCTTTTACCAAATCTATTTCCCCATTTTCATCAAAAGTATTTCCATAAGCAAATGTTTTGTGCTGATGTTCTTTCAAACTAGATAAGAAATTTTGTCTAAAATCCTTTTTAAACTTTTCAGGATTATGATGTAAAATATTGTCCGCAATAAGTTTCAAAATACTTTTTGGAAAATACTTTTTAGAAGTAACAACCCTATAATTATCATCTAAAGGTGAACTAATATTTATTTCAGAATTAATAATATAAGAGGGTTCCGGAATAAGCTGATCTTCGATAAGTTGATTTAGTTTATCTGAATTAAGATTCATTATTCTTATAATTTCTTCAGCTTCCAGATAATTATCTTCAATGTATTTTATGTTTATGTCTTTCATTTATATAGATTAAAATTATTCTCCCAAATCACTAGGATCAAAAGGCTCAAATTCTCTTTCAGAAAACGTTTCGGTTAAGATTCCTGATGAGCACAACCAGGTTATAGTTTCTTCAAGCGTGTTTCCTGCTTTGTAAATCATTTCGCTGTGTCTTGGCAAAACGAAATATTCGTTTTTAAAAAGGATTATTTCATCTCCGTCATAAGTATCTCCAATTCTAACGGAGTCTAAAACTTCATCTTTTGTCAAAACCTCTTTTCCTTCATCCCAAAACCAATATTCAGTAATCCGGTTTTTCCATTCTGATAAAGTTAAAATAATGGTTTCCGGAAGATAGATTCGTACATAAGTTCCGCCCAGAATTCCGCTTCCGTAAGTTGAAACATATTCTTTATAATCATTATCAAAAACAATGTTTAATGTTTTTTCACAAGCCAGAATATCCTCTACGTCAGCAAGAAATAAATCTGTATTATTTGTCCTGTAGTTAGGGATTATTTTATAATTATTGAAGTTCATGTATTTTGTATTTCTTATAGCTAAAATAAGGCTTTTTATTTCGAAATTAAATTTATTCTCACAAAAAAACCGTAATTACATTACTGCAATTACGGTCTTCCCTTTATAACAATTTTCTTTAATCTCTGGTTATACCAAACCTGCCTGAATTAAATATTCAGCGATTTGAATCGTGTTTGTTGCAGCACCTTTTCTTAAGTTGTCAGCAACAATCCACATGTTTAAAGTGTTTGGCTGGCTTTCGTCACGACGGATTCTTCCAACAAAAACATCATTTTTACCTTCTGCATATAATGGCATTGGATAAGTGAATGTATCTAAATTATCCTGAACCACTACTCCATCTGTATGGTGCAAAATTTCACGAACTTCGTTTACATCAAAATCATTTGTAAACTCAACATTTACCGCCTCACTATGTCCACCAACAACAGGAACACGAACTGCAGTAGCCGTAACTCTAATCGTTTTATCGTCAAGGATTTTTTGAGTTTCACGCACTAATTTCATTTCTTCTTTAGTGTATCCGTTTTCTTCAAAACTGTCGCAATGTGGAATCGCATTTCTATGAATTGGATATTTATAAGCCATTTCTCCCTGAACTCCGGCATATTCGTTTTCTAATTGTCTTACTGCTTTTACACCAGTTCCTGTGATTGACTGATACGTAGAAACAATGATTCTTTCGATATTATATTTTCTGTGCAATGGAGCCAAAGCCAAAACCATTTGAATAGTTGAGCAATTTGGATTTGCAATAATTTTATCTTCTTTTGTTAAACTTGAAGCATTGATTTCAGGAACGATTAACTTTTTTGTTGGATCCATTCTCCAGGCAGAAGAGTTATCAATAACTGTTGTTCCGGCTGCTGCAAACTTTGGAGCCCATTCTAGTGAAGTATCTCCTCCAGCAGAAAAAACAGCAATATCAGCTTTCATATCAACTGCCGTTTGCATGCCTACAACTTTATATTTTGTTCCTTTATATTCAATTTCTTTTCCAACTGATTTCTCAGATGCAACAGGAATTAATTCTGTAACAGGAAAATTTCTCTCCGCTAAAACTTTAAGCATTATCTCGCCAACCATACCAGTGGCACCTACAACGGCTATTCTCATTTTTATATCTTTAGTATGAATTAATCTAATTTACTTTGCAAAAGTAGCTATAATAAAAAACAAAACAAGGCGCTTCACAAAAAACAACAAAATGTTACAAATCAAACAAAGATAAGTTTCTACAGTTTAACCCGTTTTATAAATTTGTTTTTAGCTCATTTTTTGCACATTCAACTATAAATTTATCAAAATGGTTCAAAAAGTTAGTTTCAAGAAGTTCTTTTCCTAATTCATCTCCAAAATAAAAAGAGATATCAATAATTTTTTGAAGAGCTATCAATAAATCACCATCACTACATCTGTCAAGTGAATATTTGATTTCCGAAATTTTCTTAATTTCATTTATCAAAGAATTCTCCATTTTATAATCAGATTCTTGTATCAATCCTGGGTTATGAAAAAATATGTCAAAAATTAAATAATACGAACTTTCTATATTTGGATTACCAAATTCACAATATAATCTGGTAAGTTCTGCAAGAGTTTCAGTCAATTTAGCACTTATCTTTTGTTCTATTTTTCCATCAAAATTATAAGTACTATATAGAACTCCGAGAATAGAATTTAATGATTTTATGTCTTCATTTTTTATATTTAGTTTTATCAAATCTAATATTGCTAATGATTCATTTGTATTAAAAGCATTAATTTCCATTTCAATCTTCTCAATTAATTCCATAGAATAAACATTATATTCTAACAATCTTTGAATTTTAGAATTTAGAATTTGAATTTCTGTCATTTTATATTTGATTAAATCACTGCCAAATTACTATAAAAAAACCGCCCCACTTAAGGAACGGTTTAGTTAGACATAGTGTAGCGGAATTATTTTTTAAGCAAATCTCTAATTTGCGTTAGTAACTCTTCTTGAGTTGGTCCTGCTGGCGGAGCAGCAACTTCGTTTTTCTTTTTAGCTTTATCTGCAGCTCTTAATACGACAAACACAAAAAATGAAATAATTACAAAATTAATTATTGCCTGAACCAAATTACCATAAGTAATTACAGCGGCTCCAGCAGCTTTTGCAGCAACTAAATTTGGATAACTAGCACCATCAAGTGTAATAAATTTTTGAGTAAAATCTATTCCACCAGTAAGCAATCCAACAATTGGCATAATAATATCGTCAACTGCAGAACCAACAATTTTACCAAATGCACCACCAATAACTACAGCTGTTGCTAAACTTAGCACATCACCTTTGAGCAAAGAAGCCTTAAAATCCGCGAAAAATCCCATAGTATTTGTTTTTTAAATTAAAGTCAATATCAAATATAAGAATAATTTTAACAAATAAATCGTAAAAAATTATCTAAAAAATACCCGTTTTACTCGTTGCGAGATACTTGTCATAATTTCATACGGAATGGTTTTCAACGCTTCAGCCATTTCTACAACCGTTGGGCTTTCGCCGAAAATAATAACCGAATCTCCTTCTTTGCAATCAATATGACTTACATCAACCATTAGCATATCCATACAAACGCTGCCAACAATTTTTGCTTTTTGATTCTTGATTAATACATATCCAACCTGATTTCCCCATAATCTCGAAATTCCGTCAGCATAACCAATTGGTATTGTTGCTATTCTGGTTTCTCTCTCAGCCATAAAACGGCGACCGTAACCCACGCTATCACCATTTGGGATAATGCGAACCTGAGAAATTATCGATTTTAAGGTTCCAACATTCTCCAGATATTTTTGTTCTGCCGGATCGTTAGAAACACCGTACAAACCAATTCCCAGACGTACCATATTATATTGTGCATCAGGAAAATTACTGATTCCGGATGTGTTAAGAATATGTCGAATTGGGTTTATATTTAATGCAGTGATTAATTTTGAAGATAATTTATCGAATAAATTAATCTGCGAACGCACAAATTCAAAGTATTTTACTTCATCACTTGTTGCAAGATGTGACAAAACACTTTTTACTTTTACTGATGAGCTTCCTTTTAAAGTTTCAATCAATTCGTTTAAGGTATTTTCTTCAAAACCTAAACGATGCATTCCTGTATCCAATTTTATATGAATAGGAAAGTCTTTTAAATTCTTTTCGCGTGCAATTTTCAAAAAGGCATTTAGTCCTTTTATGCTATAAATTTCAGGCTCTAATTGATACTGTATTATCGAAGGAAAACTAGTCGATTCAGGATTCAGAACCATAATTGGCAATTTTATTCCGCCATTTTTCAGTGAGATTCCTTCATCGGCGAAAGCCACACCCAAATAATCTACTTTATGATGTTCGAGTAATTTTGCAATTTCCAATCCTCCGTTTCCGTAACCAAAAGCTTTTACCATAACCATGATTTTTACGTCATCAGCCAATTTTGATTTGTAGTAATTGAGATTATGACTAATAGAATCCATGTTGATTTCAAGAACCGTTTCATGCGTTTTTTCTTCAAGCAAAGAAACAATTTGTTCAAATCGAAATGATCTGGCACCTTTTATTAAAATGGTTTCATTATTGAAATTCAAGCTTTCAATCTGAGTAATAAATTCGGCAGTATTCTGAAAGGTAATACAATTTGAAAATTTAGCTGCAAAAGACGAAATAGTTGCTCCAATTGCAATTACACGATTTACTTTATTATCAGCAATAAGTTGTGCAACTTTAGTATATAATTCTTCGTTTGAAAATCCGCTTTGAAAAATATCCGATAAAATAACCGTTTTAGAAGCATTCTTTTTTTGCTGACTTTCTAAAAAATCCAATGCAATTTTTAGCGACTGAAAATCAGAGCTGTAACTATCATCGATAATACTGCAATTGTTGATTCCGTTTTTAACTTCTAGTCGCATTCGCACCGGATACAACATCTGCATGCGATTTTGAATCGTAGCAAAATCGTATTCAAAATAAAGCAAAACCAACAAACATGAAACCGCATTTTCTATCGAAGCCGAATCGCTAAAAGGAATTTCTAAGCTAAAAACTTCTTCTTTATATTTATATTCGATAATTGTTATGTCGTTTTTATATTCTTTATTCAGAATAAAAACATCGGCAGAATTATCTGTAAAACTCCAGGAAAAAATCTTTCTGTCCTGTAAATAATTTTCGCTTAAAAAATCATTTAAACACAAATCGACAATTTCATTTTTTTGATAAATGATGACTTTTGATTTTTTGAAAAGCAATAATTTCTCCTTGATTTTTTGTTCCAGACTCTGAAAACCTTCATCGTGCGCCGGGCCAATATTGGTCAAAACGCCAATCGTTGGTTTAATGATTTCCTCTAGATTAATCATTTCATTTACCGTCGAAATTCCGGCTTCAAAAATACCTAAATTGTGTTTTTCATTAATCGCAATTACTGACAATGGAACTCCAACCTGAGAGTTGTAACTTTTAGGACTTCTGACAATATTATAATCCGGACTCAGCAAAAAATTGAGCCATTCTTTTACAATCGTTTTTCCGTTACTTCCAGTCAGGCCGATAATTGGAAAATCGAAAAGATCTCTGTAATAACTTGCAAATTCCTGCAAAGCATCTAAAGAATTTTTTACGACCAAAAAATTTGCTTTTCCAGAGCAATTATCCGGAATGTATTGCACTACAAAGTTCTGAACGCCTTTTTCTATAAGTTCAGGAATATACAAATGAGCATCATTATTAACGCCTGATAAGGCAAAAAATAAAGTCTGCGATCCGTTTTGCAACGAACGGCTGTCGATCGAAATATGATCTACAAAAATATCAGTGTCTAAGCCAATCCATTCGGCATCGAGAACCGAAATAAGGCTTTTTAAGTTTATGCTCATTTAGTAAATTTCTTTTGTCAAATTTAAAAAAAGGTTTGCCACCAATTTCACAAATTTTCACTAATTCTTTTTTTGCCACAGATTAAAAGGATTCTCACAGATTAAAAAAGGTTTGCCACGAATTACACAAATTAGCACGAATTTTAATTGGTGTAAATTTGTGTAATTCGTGGCAAAAAAACGTCACAGATAAGAAGAATCATTTTAATCCTTTTAATCTGTGGCCAAAAAAACTTGCAAGATCTATAAAATTAAAAATTTGTGGCAAAAAACAATATTTGTTTATATTTGTTCAACACCACTAAATGCAACGTTTTGAAAAAAATACTTCCTATATTTTCCTATATCCTCCATCCGATTTTCATATCGATGTATGCCACTTTGTTTTATCTTTTTTGTAAAGATGATGCCTTTACAAATCAGGAAAAATATTATGTTTTATTTCAAATCCTGATTATTACCGTTTTAGTTCCAATCTTGTTTTTCATGTTACTGCGTTCAACAGGACATGTAAAATCAGTAATGATTCATGAAACTTCACAACGCAAAATTCCGCTTGTTCTACAATGTTTTCTATATATTTTGTTGGTAAAAAGAAGCATCATTATTACACGTTATCCAGAATTGCATTTCTTTTTTCTGGGCGCTTTGTTTAGTACAATTCTGGCTTTAATATGTTCGCTTTTTAAAATTAAGGCAAGCTTGCACATGATGGCCATTAGCGGATTAGCGATTTTTGTAATTGGCTTATCGATTCATTTGCAAATGCAGAATCCTTATTGGTCAGCTCTATTGATTTTATTGACTGGAGTTGTTGCATCTTCCCGATTAGAAATGGAAGCTCATTCGCCTAATGAATTATTAATTGGGACGTTTATTGGAATATTACCGCAGCTGTTATTCTTGTATTTGTGGTTATAATATATAGAATATTAATCCCGCATTCAGCGTTTGTACATCGATACTTTGTCCAGAAGTAGTTTTTAAATCTTTTTTAAACAAAGTATTTAAACCATAATTAACATAAAGATTCCAGGTATTAAAACCTGTAGCCAGATAAATGCTGTATTGAAATTTATTGATATCGGGATTATTAGTGATTTTATACTTTCTTTCCCCATCGTCTAATACCGATTTATTAGAGAGAACATAACTTAATTTAACCCCACCGTAAACTCTCCAGAACTTATAACTTTCATAAGTCGAATTTCTCCATCGAAACTCTATTGGAAGATCTACTAAATACTGACGGTATCTGTTTGACTTAATATCATTATAATCGCTTACTGCATAAGCCAATGCTCCGCTTGGAGTTTCTAAAACGGTAAGATTTTGATAATAATTCTGGTAACTTAATCCTAAACCTGCGGCAATTGCAATGGTTCTTTTTTTATTGATAGGCATATCACGCAGAAATCCGCCAGAAAGTCCGGCAGAAAATTTATTTTGTTTAAGTCCTTGCGGAATCTGAGTCAGAAGGTTATAGGTAACCGAAAGATAAAACTGATCTTCACGATATAATGAATCTATTTTAACCGCAGGTTTTACTTCTGTCTTAACATCTTCTTGCGCAAAAACGTTAAAAAACGATACTAAAAACAAACAACTAAAAAGGAATCGCATATCGTATTTTGGTTTTAAAGAGTTTTTCAAGTAAACGTTTTTTAGGGTGTATTTATTTTACTTACAAATATAATATAATGCTAGTTCAGGAGACAATTAGAAAGTAATTATTCTCTTTTTTACGACGAATAAAACCATTTGTTGCGCTTTTTTCAATAAACAAGCAATAGAATCTAAAAAATAGAGCATTTTTTCACTGCTCTTTTATACCTTTGTGATGTATGAAAAAAAAGCAACTCATATTAAGTGTTTCTTTCGCTCTAACAATATTGTTCTCAATATTGTTTCAGTCGGTACACAGTTATGAGCATATTGTAAAGCAGCTTTCAGAAAAACAATGTCACCACAATTACAATGATCCAAGTGGCGAAATAACGCATCAGCACCATAATTATGACTTATGTTATGTATGTCATTTTTCTTTTGGAAGTTATACTGTTCCTCAGGAATTTGCTTTTCAATTTCATATTTTCAACAACGAAATTCCTTATTTCTTTGCTCTTTCAGAAAAAATATATTCAGTTTCAGAAAGTGCTTATTTATTGCGTGGTCCTCCGCAAACTATAGTTTCTTAGGTTTCGATTACTCGAAATAAAATCAAAATATTTTTAATCTAATTCAAAAAACAGTTCATTTTCCGATTCTGAAACTTTCAGGATTGGCAAATTTCACGATACTTTTTAGTTTTTATTTTAAAAGGAAAAATCAATTAACTATAGCATCATTTTCAAATGAAAAAAATAATATTAGCCCTAATTTTAGGGTTTTCGAGCCTGCTTTCAGCTCAAAATTCGATTTCAGGAACAGTGACAAATCTTGAAAATCAGCCTATGGCAAACGTTTCTGTTTATGCGCCTGAATTACACAAAGGAATCAAAACTGATGAAAACGGAAAATACGAATTTAAGAATCTTCCTAACGGAAGTTTTCGACTTGCCTTTTCTTATATTGGATATACAACTCAAAATAAAACAATTAATAAGTTATTAAAAGAAAATACGCTGGATGTAACGCTTACTCAATCTATTTTTGAAATGGATGAAGTTGTGGTTTCAACGCCATTCAATAAATTGCAATCGCAAAACGTAATGAAAGTTGAACACGAAAGCATTAAAACATTACAACAAAAAGGAACTTCAACTTTAATCGAAGGTTTAGCGACGATTCCGGGGGTTTCACAAATTTCTACAGGAACTTCTATTGGGAAACCGGTAATTCGCGGACTTAGCGGAAACCGTGTTTTGGTATATTCTCAAGGTGTTCGTGTCGAAAATCAGCAGTTTGGAGACGAACATGGTTTAGGTTTAAACGATGCCGGAGTCGAAAGTGTTGAAGTAATCAAAGGACCTGCTTCGTTATTATATGGCTCTGATGCTTTGGGTGGAGTTTTGTATTTTAATCCGGAGAAATTTGCTGACGCGAATACTTTCAAGGCAAATTTCAATCAAAAATATTTCACTAATACACAAGGAAGCAACTCTTCTATTGGACTAAAAACTTCTACTGATAATTGGAAATTTCTTGCTCGTGGAAGCTTCAACACTCATTCTGATTATAAAATTGCCGACGGAGAGCGTGTAACCAATACGCGTTATAACGAAACTGATTTTAAAACCGGAATTGGATATAGCAACTCTAGTTTTTCAAGTGTTTTGAGATACAATTACAACAAACTTGATCTTGGAATGCCGGATAATGGAATTGCCGAACAATCTTCAAGTAAAAACACTGAGTTTCCGAGACAAGGAATCTTTAATCATTTATTGAGTTTAAACAATGTTATCTTTTTTCAAAACTCAAAATTAGATGTTGATTTAGGTTATATTGCCAATGACAGAAGCGAATTTCAAGATAGCAATGAGGCTTCTCTTCACATGAAACTGAATACTTTTAATTATAATGCTAAATATCATTTTCCGAAATTTGGTAAAATTGAAACTATTTTTGGCGTCCAGGGAATGCATCAAACAAATACCAATTCTGGTAAAGAATACTTAATTCCTGATGCAACTACAAATGATTTTGGCGCTTTTGGAACTGCTAATTACGAATGGGGAAGCAATGTTTTACAAGCCGGATTGCGTTTTGATAATAGAAAAATAACTTCTATAGCACACGGAATTGAAGGTACAGAAGGTTATTTTCAGGCTTTAGACCGATCATTTGACAGCTTTAATGCTTCTTTGGGATATAAAACAAAACTGGCTGACCCTTTAACACTTCGATTGAATGTAGCAACTGGATTTAGAGCACCAAACTTGGCAGAATTAACTTCAAACGGAGTTCATGAAGGAACTAACCGATATGAAATTGGAAATGCTGATTTGAAAACGGAACAAAACGTTCAGACTGATTTAAACTTAGAATATAAAAACACGCATTTTGAGTTTTTCGTTAACGGATTTTACAATCATGTAAACAATTATATCTACACTTCGCCAACTGGAGAAATACGAGACAATAATGATGTTTTTGCTTATATTCAGAACAATGCTAATTTATATGGTGGTGAAGTTGGTTTACATTTTCATCCACATCCATTAGATTGGCTGCATTTTGAAACTAGCTTTGAAACCGTAACAGGCAAGAAACAAAACGGTGATTATTTGCCTATGATTCCGGCAAATAATTGGAATAATACTTTAAGAACTGAGTTTAAAATCAAAAACTGGTTAAGTGAAGGTTTTGCTTCATTGAATGTGTCTTCAACATTTAATCAGGATAATGTAAGCGGTTTCGAAACGGCTTCAAACGGATATACTTTAGTAAATCTGGGCTTTGGAGGAACAGTAAAACTTGGCAAACATGCTTTTGATGTAAACCTGAACGGAAACAATTTATTCGATAAAAGATACATTGCACACCTTTCACGATTAAAAACAGACGGAATCCCAAACATTGGACGAAATATTGTTCTGGGAGTTAATTTTAACTTATAATTTTTTTTCACCATATAAGTTATATAAGTAAACATAAGCTAAGTCTTAAATTAAATGAACTTATATAACTTATATGGTTTAATTTTTCCTTCTTCAATTTTCACAACAAAAAGTGCTATTTTTGTTACAACTGTTAAATTTAAATTATGAAAAAAACCTTTCTAATAATGGCTATTACAACCGCAGGAATTTCATTTGCACAAAATAAAATCCAATATCCCCAAACTAAAAAAGGAGAAACTGTTGACGTTTATTTTGATACCAAAGTAAATGATCCGTACCGTTGGCTTGAAGACGATAAATCTGCTGAAACGGGAGCTTGGGTAAAAGCTCAAAACGAAGTTACTTATGGCTATTTAGATAAGATCCCTTTCCGTGAAGAATTAAAAAAACGCATGGAAAAATTGTGGAACTACGAAAAAATAGGTGCTCCGTCTATAGAAGGGAAATTTGCTTATTATTCAAAAAATAACGGGCTTCAAAATCAATCTGTTGTTTACAGAAAAGGACAAGATGGCAAAGAAGAGGTTTTCCTGGATCCGAACACGTTTTCTAAAGACGGAACTACTTCTCTTGGGGGATTAGATTTTTCTAAAGACGGATCAAAAGCAGCTTATGCAATTTCTGAAGGCGGAAGCGATTGGAGAAAAGTAATCATTATTGATGCATTGTCTAAAAAAGTTTTAGAAGATACTTTGGTCGATGTAAAATTTAGCGGTGTTTCATGGCACGGCAACGAAGGCTTTTACTATTCTAGTTACGACAAACCAAAAGGAAGCGAGCTATCTGCAAAAACAGATCAGCACAAATTGTATTTTCATAAATTAGGAACTTCTCAAAAAGAGGACAAAGTTATCTTTGGCGCAGATCAAAAACGTAGATATGTTGGCGGTTCTGTTACAGAAGACGATCGTTTTTTAGTGATCACTGCAGCGAATTCAACTTACGGAAACGAATTATACATCAAAGACTTAACCATTCCTAATAGTCCTATTATCACCATTGTAGACAACTTTAACAGCTCAAATTCGATCATTGAAAATGAAGGAAATAAATTGTTTATCGAAACAGATTTAAACGCACCTAACAGCCGTGTTGTTTCTGTTGATGTAAACAATCCGAAACCTGAAAACTGGAAAGATTTTATTGCTGAAACTCAAAACATTTTATCACCTTCGACCGGTGGTGGTTATTTCTTTGCAAATTATACTAAAGATGCCGTTTCGTTTGTACAGCAATATGATTATAGCGGAAAATTAGTTCGTGAAATCAAACTTCCGGCAGTAGGAACTGCAGGCGGATTTGGCGGAAAAAAACATGACAAAACATTGTACTACAGTTTTACTAATTATACTACTCCGGGAACAATTTATTCTCTGGAACCAAAATCCGGTAAATCTGAAGTATATCAAAAACCTAAAGTTGATTTTAAAAGTGAAGATTACGAATCTAAACAAGTATTCTACACTTCTAAGGATGGAACTAAAATCCCTATGATTATTACTTATAAAAAAGGATTAAAATTAAACGGGAAAAACCCAACTATTCTTTACGGTTACGGCGGATTCAACATTAGCCTGACGCCAAGTTTTAGCATTGCAAACGCTGTTTGGATGGAAAATGGCGGAGTTTATGCTGTTGCCAATTTAAGAGGCGGTGGTGAATATGGTAAAAAATGGCACGATGCCGGAACTAAATTGCAGAAACAAAATGTATTTAACGATTTTATTGCGGCTGGCGAATATTTAATTGCTCAAAAATATACTTCATCAGATTTCTTAGCGATTCGAGGAGGTTCTAACGGAGGTTTATTAGTTGGAGCTACAATGACACAACGTCCTGATTTAATGAAAGTAGCATTACCAGCTGTTGGTGTAATGGATATGTTGCGTTATCATACTTTTACCGCTGGTGCGGGTTGGGCTTATGATTACGGAACTGCTCAGGATAACAAAGAAATGTTTGAATACCTTAAAGGATATTCTCCGGTTCAAAATGTTAAAAAAGACGTTCAATATCCTGCAACTATGGTTACAACAGGAGATCATGATGATCGTGTTGTTCCTGCACACAGTTTTAAATTTGCTGCTGAATTGCAAGACAAACAAACCGGCAGTAATCCTGTTTTAATTCGTATTGATGTAAAAGCAGGTCATGGAGCAGGAAAATCTGTTGCGGCAACGATTCAGGAAAACGTAGACATACAAGCATTCACACTTTACAATATGGGATTTAAAGCTTTGCCTAAAAAGTAAACTTTAGTCTATAGTTTTTATAGCCACGAATTCACGAATTATTTTTTGTGAGTTCGTGGTTATTTTTTTGCCACGAATTTCACGAATTAACACGAATTAATTATTGGAAATTTGTTGAGTGCTTTTTTTTTGCCACAGATTAAAAGGATTAAAATAATTTTATATTCTGTGCATTTTCGCCACGCATTTAATTAGTGGAAATTCGTGGAATTCGTGGCAGAAAAATATAATCTGTGAGAATCATTTTAATCTGTGGCAAACTTTTTAAATTTGAACAACTAAAAAAAACCAGAAAATGAAAATTGTAAAATGGGGAATTATAGGATGCGGGAATGTAACGGAAGTTAAAAGCGGGCCTGCTTTTCAGAAAACACCCAATTCAGAATTAGTTGCTGTGATGCGAAGAGATGCAACACTTGCCGAAGATTATGCTAAACGACATAACGTTCCTAAATGGTACTCAAACGCTGTTGATTTAATCAATGATCCTGAAGTTGATGCTGTTTATATTGCAACTCCTCCATCTTCTCATAAAGAATATACTATTTTGTGCGCCAAAGCCGGAAAACCTGTTTATGTAGAAAAACCAATGGCGCTAAATTTTGAAGAATGCAACGAAATGATCAGCGTTTGTAAAGAACATAATGTACCGTTATTTGTAGCATATTACAGAAGAAGTTTACCTCGCTTTTTAAAAATAAAAGAACTAATCGATCAGAATAAAATTGGAACTGTAAGGCATGTAAATTGTGTTTTATATCATCCGTTTGAACAACGTTATGACGACGAAATCAATCTTCCCTGGACGGTTTTACCACACATTTCTGGTGGCGGAATATTTGTTGATCTGGCTTGCCATACTTTAGATTTTCTTGATTTTGTCTTTGGACCAATAAAATCTGTTCGAGGACATGCAAGTTCGCAACTTCAAGCGTATCCTGCCGAAGATTCTGTTTCAATGTCGTTTTTATTCGAAAACGGAATTCATGGAGCCGGTTTGTGGAATTTTACCAGTTTTAAACGTTATGACAATACTGATATTGTTGGCGATAAGGGAAAAATCTCTTTCTCTACTTTCGGAAATGATCCAATTCATATTGAATATTTAAATGGCGAAAAAGAAAGTATTACAATCGAAAATCCACTTCATATTCAGCAACCTCTTATTGAAACTGTTGTTGCAGAAATCCTAGGCAAAGAAGGTGCTAATCCTTCAAAAGGAACTTCGGCAGCAAGAACAACCTGGGTTATTGATGAAGTTTTAAAGGAGTTTAGGGATTCTAAATAATTGCTACAACCTTGAATTGCCTCCAGCTTTAGCTGGAGGTTGAAGAATTGAATACAAATAAGGCTTTAGCCAAAAGGTTTAAATCTTTGGCTAAAGCCCTTTCTATTTTCATTTTGTTCCTCCAGCTAAAGCTGGAGGCAATTCAAAATTTCTAACTTAAAATATTATCATCGCAATGGACGGATTAAAATCCATCCTAACAAAATAATTTTATTACCACAATCTTATAAACCCGACAGGTTTTAAAAACCTGTCGGGTTTGGCACAAACCAAACGAAAATATTCTTATAAAAATGGTTGCCATAGCCCCGATAGAAGTGGAAATCCTTTTGTGGCGGGGTTCGCCACAAAAGATTGAAACGGATAGCGGGATTAGCTCCTAAAAAAGATTTAGTTTTATCATAGAAATCGAAGTGACAAAAAAGCACAAAAAAAGAGGATATTCATTTGAATATCCTCTTTTATATAAAGTATAATTTTCTTTAAAATTATAGGCTGTATTTAAGACCTAAAGTCAAACCTAAACCTGAAATTCCAACGTAAGAACTTAACTCATCCATTGGTTTAGTTTGATCAACTCCATTTGGATTAGTTAAAGCGTTATTAGAATTAACATCTAAATGATTTTGATAATTTGTATGATTTGAAGCTGTTGTACCAGCTCTAAAATTTGTTGTAGTATTTAATTTATCTACACCATTTTCAGTATAAATTGTAGTTTCTTTAGTTTTTCCGTGTACAGTAAAGTTACGGTATTCTAATTCAGCAAAAGCCGAAATATGTTTTCCTAATTTATAAGATGTTCCTAAAGCTGCCATAAAACCAATTGTTGCGTTAGGTTTTACAACATCTTTTGAATAAGCATTTGTTGCCGCAACTTGATTAGCGCCTACAAAAGAAGTATAAGTTCTATCTGTTTTTATATCTAATGTACCGTGAATTGGAACAATAACTCCAACTTTTGTATATGGTTCAAAACCATGAGCTTCTCCTAAGAACATTACAATTGCAGGAGCTAAATCAAAAGCTTTAATTTCTCCACGAGCTGTAAAATCTACATAAGTCGCAACAGTTGTCTGTGGGTTATAAGATGCAAGTCTATTTGTAGTTTGAGCCATTGTTTTTTCATTACTTACATAGTAGTTAGCTCCTAACTCAACTCCTAAACGAGCCGAAAAACGATAACCTGCAGTAATTCCTGATCTGAAACCTTGTCCAAAAGAACCTGTAACACTTTCTCTTGAAACTAATTTATTGTTAGCTAAAGTACCTGCATAAACATCTCTATTTGGCAATTGACCTCCAACAACAGGAAATTCTGTTGAAGCAGTTTGGTTAAAGTAAGATGCTCCCATTTTAAAATACCAAGTTTCTGGTTTATCTGCTTTTTCCGTTTGCGCCATTGTGGCCATAGAGCAAACTAATAATCCTAATAAAAATAGGTTTTTTTTCATAATTCTGATTTAATTAATTTTTACAAACATAGATTATTTTAACATAATCTTATAGTTTGCATTGTTAGACTTGGAACGAAATCGTTGTAATTTTTAGCAATAATACTAAAAAAGTATTATGCATGCATAATTTTAACTAAAAAAAAATGCATTCAATCAAATTTTAACTGTTAAAATCTAATTTAGTTTAAAATTAATCTGCATTTTTTCAAGTTCATGCAATAACTCGGTTGAAATTTTAATTTTTAACCTACGGCTTGGCATGGTTAATTTGGTCACCACTTTTATTTCTTCGACCTCGTTTACTTCCTGAATCTTAGTTTCTTCAAGTGGAGTATCTCCTTCTTCGGCTTCATCTACAAAAACTGCATCATCGCTTTCTTCAAAATCAGTTGGCGTTTCGACCTCAACCAGACGTTTAATCTTTTCTAACTCCATGATTTCAAAAGTCACAGAATTATCTCCTTTATTCTCATTAAATAATTGACTCAGTCTATGAATAAACTCCTCTTGTAAATCTTTAATATTCAGTAATAAAATTAACTTTTTAGCAAAAGCTTCCAGAATATCCTGCAACTGTCTTATCTCTACAAACTGCATTCTTGGATCAGATTTTTTACCTGTATCGTGATTTACCCAACCATCTTTTATTAAAATTTTTAGAAAAGCAAAGTTGTTCTGAATCAGGAAATGGCGGAACTTTAAGTATTCTTCACCAAAAATCTTAAACTCATAACTTTCATCATATCCTTCTAAATTAAATACCGCCCAGCCTTTTCCGTTTTTTGCCACACGATGCTGCACGTTATTAATGATTCCGGCAAAGTTTAGATTTTTACCTACATATTCATTCATACTTTTCAAGGCCTCTAATCGAGCATTGCAAAAGTATTTCATCTCATATCTAAAATCATCCAAAGGATGTCCGGAAATATAAATCCCGACAACTTCTTTCTCTTTTGCCAGTTTTTCCATTGTGCTCCAGTCTTCACAAGGAGGCACAACTGGTTCGGCAATTTGTACTTCGCTCGCTTCTCCAAACAAACTTACTTGCGATGAATTTTCATTTTCCTGAAACTTCGATCCGTAACGCATCGCTTTTTCATAAAATGTAATTCCGTCACCATCGTCATGAAAATATTGTGCTCTGGTTGTTCCTTCAAACGAATCAAAACCTCCTGCAAGAGCCAGATTTTCGATTGCTTTTTTATTGGCCGCACGCAAATCGATACGTTTCGCCAGGTCAAAAATCGATTTATATTTACCGTCTTTTCTGTTTTCTACAATTGTTGCAACTGCTCCGGAACCTACCCCTTTAATCGCTCCCATTCCAAAACGGACTGCGTATTCATCATTTACGGTGAACTTATAATACGACTCATTTACATCTGGCCCTAAAACCTGTAATCCCATACGTTTACATTCTTCCATAAAAAACGAAACCTGCTTGATATCGTTCATATTATTCGAAAGAACCGCCGCCATATATTCTGCCGGATAATGCGCTTTTAAATATGCCGTTTGATAAGCGATCCAGGCATAACAAGTCGAGTGCGATTTGTTGAAGGCGTAACTCGCAAATGCTTCCCAGTCTTTCCAGATTTTCTCTAAAACTTTTGCATCATGACCTTTTTTTGCCGCTTGTTCGACAAATTTAGGTTTCATTTTATCCAGTACATCTTTTTGTTTCTTACCCATCGCCTTACGCAAAACGTCGGCCTCACCTTTTGTAAAGTCAGCCAGCGATTGTGACAAAAGCATTACCTGCTCTTGGTAAACGGTAATTCCGTAGGTTTCTCCTAAATATTCCTCACA
Source organism: uncultured Flavobacterium sp. (assembly GCF_963422545.1). Classification (NCBI taxonomy): domain Bacteria; kingdom Pseudomonadati; phylum Bacteroidota; class Flavobacteriia; order Flavobacteriales; family Flavobacteriaceae; genus Flavobacterium; species uncultured Flavobacterium sp. The sequence continues at coordinate 34,902 of NZ_OY730251.1, read as the reverse complement.
GGCATCTAAATCGTATTTAATTTCCTCTTCACCATTTTTTCTTCTTACGAAAGACGGAATATACTCCAAAGGTCCCGGACGATACAAGGCGTTCATCGCAATTAAATCTCCAAAAACCGTTGGTTTCAGATCTTTCATGTATTTCTGCATTCCGGGTGACTCATATTGGAAGATTCCAACTGTTTCTCCTCTCTGGAAAAGTGCATACGTTTCAACATCATCGATCGGGAATGTATCGGGATCCAAATCAATTCCGTTTCTATATTTTACCAGTTTAACGGTGTCTTTTATCAACGTAAGGGTCTTCAGACCCAAGAAGTCCATCTTCAGCAATCCGGCACTTTCTGCAACCGAGTTATCAAACTGTGTTACATATAAATCAGAATCTTTTGCAGTGGTAACGGGAACATAATTCGTAATATCCGATGGCGTAATAATTACACCACAGGCGTGAATTCCGGTATTTCGCATCGATCCTTCAAGGATTTTTGCCTGCTGAATGGTTTCTCCTGCCAAATCATCTTCATTGGCAATCGCGATTAATTCTTTTACATTATCAAATTCGTCAGAACGAAGTGCTTTTTTGACTTCCTCTTCGCTTTCAGAAATAAAACGCGCCAAATTCCATTTTGACGGCATCATTCCCGGAATCAGTTTTGCAATTCTATCGGCTTCAAACAACGGCAAATCTAATACACGAGCCGTATCACGAATTGCTGATTTGGTTGCCATTTTACCATAAGTGATAATCTGCGCCACCTGATTTTGTCCATATTTATTGATTACGTAATCCATAACACGACCACGACCCTCATCATCAAAGTCAATATCAATATCGGGCATCGATACACGGTCAGGATTTAGGAAACGCTCAAAAAGCAAATCGTACTTAATCGGGTCAATATTCGTAATTCCGAGGCAATACGCAACCGCAGATCCAGCTGCAGATCCACGCCCGGGTCCAACCGAAACGTCCATATTTCGGGCTTCGGCGATGAAATCCTGAACAATTAAGAAATAACCCGGATATCCTGAATTGGAAATCGTTAATAACTCAAAATCTAAACGCTCCTGAATAGATTCAGTAATCTCTCCATATCGTTTTTTTGCACCAACCATCGTAAGGTGTCGCAAATATTTATTTTCACCACGAACTCCGCCATCAGCCTCATCTTCAACAACTACAAACTCTTCAGGAATATCAAACTTAGGAAGTAATACATCACGATAAAGCGAATAAATTTCGACCTTATCTACTATTTCCTGAATATTAATAATCGAATCAGGTAAATCAGCAAAGAGTTTTTTCATCTCATCCCCTGACTTGTAATAGTATTCCTGATTTGGTAATCCGTAACGATATCCGCGACCACGACCAATTGGTGTCGCCTGCTTTTCACCATCTTTTACACACAATAAAATATCGTGTGCATTGGCATCTTCTTTATTTAAATAATAGGTATTATTTGTCGCAATTAATTTGACATCGTGCTTTTTAGAAAACTCAATCAGGGTTTTATTTACACGATTTTCATCTTCCTGATTATGTCGCATAATCTCCAGATAAAAATCATCTCCAAATTGTTCTTTCCACCAAACCAACGCTTCTTCTGCTTGGTTTTCACCAATGTTCAGAATTTTACTCGGAATTTCTCCGTATAAATTCCCGGACAAAACCATGATATCTTCTTTATATTGTTCGATAATTTTACGATCAATTCTCGGAACATAATAAAACCCATTTGTAAAAGCAATCGAAGACATTTTTGCCAAATTGTGATAACCATTTTTATTTTTGGCTAACAATACAACCTGATTTCCGTTGTCTTTTTTGCTTTTATCCAAGTGATTGTCGCAAACATTGAATTCGCAACCCACAATAGGTTTCATTTCAGTTTCTGTTGGCTCTTCTCCAGCTTCAACCAAAGCTTTATTTTTTCCTGATGCAGCTTTATTATGGTTCATAACGGCGCTCACAAAATGAAAAGCTCCCATCATATTTCCGGTATCAGTCATTGCGACAGCAGGCATTCCGTTTTTGGCTGTAGCCGCAACAATATTCCCAATACCTATAGTCGATTGAAGAACCGAAAACTGCGTATGATTGTGTAAATGCGCATATTTTGCAGCTTTAAAATCTTCTCTGTCTGCGTGTGAAACCGTAGTTTCTTTGCCATCAGATTCTAAAGCTTTTAATTGCTCTCTGATTTTATCAGAAGCTGCTTTTAAATTAATGTGCTTTAAACCAATCAGTTTAAATTCCTGTGGATTTCGATCTTGAAATTCTCTAAAATAATCCTTTGGAACGTCTAATTCTTCTTTTGTAAAAACTTCTCTTCTAACCAATTCAAGGAAACAACGCGTAGTTGCCTCAACATCGGCAGTTGCGTTGTGCGCTTCCGCGAAAGGTTTATCGAAAAGATAGCTGTGTAATTCGGTCAGGGTTGGAAGTTTGAATTTTCCTCCACGACCTCCAGGAAGCTGTAATAATGAAGCCGTAACTTCAGTACAAGTATCCAGAACCGGCATTGAACTCATTTGAGACTCTACTCCCATTCTATGAAATTCGGCTCCCATAATATTAACGTCGAAACCTAAATTCTGACCAACGATAAATTTGGTTTTGCTTAAAGCGATATTGAATTTCTCTAAAACTTCGGCCAGCGAGATTCCATCGGCTTCAGCCAATTCAGTCGAAATACCGTGAATACGCTCGGCATCATACGGAATATTAAATCCTTCTGGTTTTACCAAATAATCCTGATGCTCAATAAGCTGTCCCATTTCATCATGAAGCTGCCAAGCGATCTGAATACAGCGAGGCCAGTTATCAGAATCAGTAATTGGGGCATCCCAACGTTTTGGTAATCCGGTTGTTTCGGTATCGAATATTAAATACATAAGTTTAAATAGCAAAAATTAAAGTTCCAAATTTCAAGATTTTTATCACATAAATCACTGATTACATGAACTATAAAAAATCCCGAAATGCAAAATGGAAGGAGGTCAAATTTACGCTTTTTTTAGACAAATAACGAAGTGAAAGTTGTTAACAAAGACATTAATTAAAACTCAATAGGTGCTGTTCGCAAAAAAAATAAACACATAGAAACATAGATTTTAGTTTGATTAAAAAGAGGTTTAAAAAAATCTAGATTTTTACACATAGCTATGTGTCTTTTAAATAAGTGAAACGCCTTTTTAAAGTAACAAATCTATGTCTCTATGTGTTTAAAATAATTAAACTCAAAGTTTTCTAATCCTAAAAACTTCGATTATTCATTTTGGATACTCATTACACCAAAATGAACACTTTTAAACTGTACTGTATCCTGAACTTTGCCTCATCAATTTAAAACAAATTATTATGAAAACTATTTTTATCACAGGCGCTTCTTCAGGATTAGGAAAAGCTACAGCAAAATTATTTCAAGCAAAAGGATGGAACGTAATCGCAACAATGAGAACTCCAGAAAAGGAAACAGAACTTTCTAGTTTAAAAAATGTAACGCTGTTACCTTTAGACGTTACGAATTATGACCAAATACAAAACACGGTTCAAAAAGCTATTGCATTAAGCGATATTGATATCGTGTTTAATAATGCAGGTTACGGATTAATTGGTCCTCTTGAAAGCTTTAATGACGATCAAATCACAAAGCAGTTAAACACAAATTTATTAGGTGTAATTCGTGTTACAAATGCTTTTATTCCGTATTTCAGAGAAAGAAAAAGCGGCTTATTTATCTCAACTACTTCTATTGGCGGATTGATTTCTTTTCCTTTAGGATCTGTTTATCACGCAACAAAATGGGGATTAGAAGGCTGGAGCGAAAGCATGGCGTATGAGTTAAATCCTTTTGGAATAAACATTAAAACGGTTTCTCCGGGTGGTATCAAAACAGAATTCCTTCACGGTTCACTTGACACCGGAGTTAAACCTGAATATCAGGCAATGGCAGACAAAATGTTTGAAAATGTGGATGCAATGTTTGAAATGGCATCGACTCCGGAACAAATTGCCTATGTTGTTTATGAAGCCGCTACAGACGGAAAAACTAAACTGAGATATGTAGCCGGAGAAGACGCAAAAGCACTTTACCAACAAAGACTTGAACAAGGTGACGAAGTATTTCGTGCTTCATTTGGCAAACAGTTTTTGGGAGCATAATTTATTACTAATACCGCTCAGGTTTTGATAATCTGTGCGGTATTAGTTTTCAATTTTTTATAACTTTATATCATGGAAAAGAAAAATAATAATCCGACAAGAATTTCCTCTATCTCGCAATTTCATACTTTATTGAAGCTGCCAAAGCCTCTACATCCTATGATAAGCCTGGTCGATAACACACAGCTTGTTATTAATGAAGATTTAACAAACACCGCTTTTTTACTTGATTTTTATAAAATATCCTATAAATTTTCTACCAACGGAAAAATGGGCTACGGCCAGGGTTACTATGATTTTAACGAAGGCGGTTTAATGTTTGCTTCACCCAATCAGTTGATTTTTACTGATAGCGAAGAAGGAGTCGAATATAGCGGTTATACCCTGCTTTTTCATCCGGACTTTATTAGAAATTATCCTTTAGGGAAAAACATCAAGAAATACGGTTTCTTCTCCTACGATACCAATGAAGCGCTGCACCTTTCTGATAGCGAAAAAACTACCATTACAGGATTATTAACCAGTATTGATAATGAACTTCATACTGCAATAGACGAAATGAGCCAGGATGTTATCGTTTCTTATATTGACGTTTTACTTAATTACAGCAATCGTTTTTACAAACGTCAATTTATTACCAGAAAAACGATCAGCAACGATTTATTACTTAAAGTAGAAGAAACTCTCGACAATTATTTAAATAATGCAGAAACCCTAAAAAGAGGATTACCTACTGTAGATTTTCTTGCTTCGCAAATTAATGTTTCTACACATTACCTGAGCGATATGCTCCGAAATTTAACCGGACAAAATGCCCAGCAGCATATCCATTCCAAACTAATAGAAAAATCAAAAGATTTTCTAATGACTACAAATCTTTCGGTAGCAGAAATTGCCTATCAATTGGGCTTTGAATATCCTCAGTCTTTTAGCAAATTATTCAAAAAGAAAACCAATCTCACACCATTAGAGTTTAAAAATTCGCTGAATTAATCTTCAAAATTATTCTCTTCAAAAAATCAGTTTTTGTCTTAAAAAAGCATAAAATTTCATAAAAATGCACTTCTTGGATGTCGTAGTATTTAGATCATTTATTGAATCTAAATAACACTCAAAAAACTCCTTTAAAAGCCTTAAAAAACCAAAATAGGATCCTTTTTGCAAAGAAATCAAAACTAACAATTATTACTATTTTTACTCAATTTGTTACATTTTTTTAATTAAATCCTTATATTTTATAGTGATTTTAAAATAAATTTGCAAACTATTAAAACAAAAAACAATCAAAAAAAATTAAAGCCGAAAAAGAAAAACAAAGTCATTTTCTAAATCATTTTTCTGCCAAAATTAAAGCTGCAAAAGCGGTTTTGCAATTTGTATTTTAGTTTGGGTATCGTATATAATGAAATATTGAAATTGACGCCTTTGTATCTTTTTTTACTTTTGTTTTGCTATTATAATGAACAGGAAATTGTTGCGATTATAGAAATTACAATTAAAAAAAATAAAAATGAGTAAGACATTATTTGACAAAGTATGGGATTCACATGTAGTGCGTAAAATTGAAGATGGACCAGATGTATTTTTTATTGATCGTCATTTCATTCATGAAGTTACGAGTCCTGTTGCTTTTTTAGGACTAAAATCAAGAGACGTTAAGGTTTTATACCCAGAACGTACTTTTGCAACTGCAGATCACAATACCCCAACTATAAACCAACATTTACCAGTTCAGGATGCATTATCAGCAAATCAGCTTAAAGCTCTTGAAGATAACGCTGCCGAATACGGAATTTCGCACTGGGGATTAGGTCACATTAAAAATGGAATTGTACACGTAGTGGGTCCTGAAAACGGAATTACTTTGCCAGGTGCTACTATTGTATGTGGAGATTCACATACGTCTACTCACGGTGCTTTTGGAGCAATTGCTTTTGGTATCGGAACTTCTGAGGTTGAGATGGTGCTTTCTACTCAATGTATTATGCAGCCTAAACCAAAGAAAATGCGTATTAACGTAAACGGTCAATTAAGCAAAGGTGTTGGTCCAAAAGACGTTGCACTTTATATTATTGCTCAGTTAACTACTTCTGGAGGAACAGGATATTTTGTTGAATATGCTGGTGATGTTTTTGAAAACATGACTATGGAAGGTCGTATGACGGTTTGTAATTTAAGTATCGAAATGGGTGCTCGTGGCGGAATGATCGCTCCTGACCAAACTACTTTCGATTTCCTTGAAGGAAGATTATACGCTCCAAAAGGTGAAGCCTGGACAAAAGCTGTTGAATACTGGAAAACTCTAAAAACGGATGCTGATGCTGTTTTTGATGCTGAATTAAACATCAAAGCTTCAGACATTGAACCAATGATTACTTACGGTACAAACCCTGGAATGGGAATTGGTATTACAAAACATATCCCAAATGCCAACCAAGTTGAAGGCGGTGAGGAAACTTACAAAAAATCTTTGGCTTATATGGGCTTCCATGAAGACGACGTGATGATTGGAAAACAAATTGATTATGTTTTCTTAGGAAGCTGTACAAACGGACGTATTGAAGATTTTAGGGCTTTCGCCGAAATTGTAAAAGGAAGAAAAAAAGCAGATAATGTTACCGCTTGGTTAGTTCCGGGTTCTCACGTTGTTGAAGCACAAATTAAAGAAGAAGGTATTTTAGATATTTTAACCGAAGCTGGTTTCGTATTACGTCAGCCGGGTTGTTCAGCGTGTTTAGCAATGAACGATGATAAAGTTCCTGCCGGAAAATATGCAGTAAGCACTTCAAACAGAAACTTTGAAGGTCGTCAGGGTCCTGGTTCAAGAACATTATTAGCAAGCCCAATTATGGCTGCTGCTGCTGCTGTTACTGGAAAACTAACAGACCCGAGGGAATTATTTTAATTCCCGCTGTAAGCTTTAAGCAGTAGGCTTTAAGCAAAAAACACAATACATAATACAACCTGTAGGAAAAGCCTAAAGCTTAAAGCCTACAGCCTAAAGCAAAAACAAAAATGGCATACGATAAATTTAATATACTTACCAGCAGTGCAGTGCCACTGCCAATTGAGAACGTTGATACAGATCAAATTATTCCGGCTCGTTTCTTAAAAGCTACAAAACGTGAAGGCTTTGGAGATAACCTTTTTAGAGACTGGAGATATAACGGAGATGATACTCCAAAAGTTGATTTCGTTTTAAACAATTCTACTTACAGCGGAAAAATTCTTGTTGGAGGAAAAAACTTTGGTTCTGGATCTTCAAGAGAGCACGCTGCATGGGCAGTTTACGATTACGGTTTTAGAGCTGTAGTTTCTAGTTTCTTTGCCGATATTTTTAAAGGAAACTGTTTAAATATTGGTGTATTGCCAGTTCAGGTTAGCCCTGAATTTGCTGACACAATTTTTAAAGCCATCGAAGCTAATCCTAAAACAGAATTAGAAATCAACTTGCCAAACCAAACAATTACTTTATTAGCGACTGGTCAACAAGAATCTTTTGCTATTAACGGATACAAAAAGAACAATATGATTAATGGCTTTGATGACATTGATTATTTACAAAATATTAAAGAAGATATTGTGGCTTTCGCCGATAAACTTCCTTACTAATAGAAATCTCATTCAGGATATTAGACCCGACAGGTTTCAAAAACCAGTCGGGTCTTTCTAAATTAAATGAGAAAACATGGAACGCGGATAAAACAGATTTGCTATCGCAAAAACGCGGATTTTATTTTACTCAATAATAAAAAATCCGTTTTTATCAGCGTCTTCGCAAAGCGAATCCGTAAAATCAGCGTCAAAATTAAAACAAGGATATCAATAAAATCCAACGTTAGAAATTAGAATATCAATATGGAAAAAAGAAAAATTGAAATAATGGACACGACTCTTCGTGATGGTGAACAAACCTCAGGAGTATCTTTTTCTGCTGCAGAAAAACTAACCATTGCGCAATTATTGCTGGAGGAATTAAATATTGATAGAATCGAAATTGCTTCCGCACGTGTAAGTGAAGGAGAATTTCAAGCCGTAAAAGGCATTACTTCATGGGCGGAAGAACGAGGTTACATTAACAGAATCGAAGTCCTTTCGTTTGTTGACGGTGGAGTTTCGATTGAATGGATGAAAAAAGCCGGCGCCAAAGTGCAGAATTTGTTGACCAAAGGCTCAATGAATCACTTAACGCATCAATTAAAAAAAACACCGGAACAGCATTTTTCTGAAATCGCTCAAATCATAGCTTTAGCAAAAGAAAATAATATTGAAACCAATGTTTATCTGGAAGACTGGAGCAACGGAATGCGAAATTCTCCTGAATATGTGTTTCAATTTCTGGATTTCTTATCTACGCAGCCTGTAAAAAGAATTTTACTTCCAGATACTTTAGGTGTTTTAATTCCCTCTCTGACTTTCGAATTTATTTCTAAAATCAGAGCAAAATACCCGAATATTCATTTTGATTTTCACGCGCATAACGATTACGACTTAAGTATCGCTAATGTTATGGAGGCTATAAAAGCTGGCATAAACGGACTTCATGTAACCGTAAACGGAATGGGAGAACGTGCCGGAAATGCACCGCTTGAAAGTACTGTTGCCGTAATAAACGATTATCTGCCAGAAGTAAGCATCAATATAAAAGAAACTTCTTTATACACTGTAAGCAAATTAGTCGAAACGTTTACAGGATATAGAATTCCTGCCAACAAACCAATTGTTGGAGATAATGTGTTTACGCAAACTGCCGGAATCCACGCCGACGGAGACAATAAAAACAACTTATATTTTAATGATTTGCTTCCGGAACGTTTTGGAAGAAAAAGAAAATATGCTTTGGGCAAAACTTCGGGAAAAGCTAATATTGAAAAAAATCTTCAGGAATTAGGTTTAAAATTAAATCCGGAAGATTTGAAATTGGTTACCCAAAGAATCATCGAATTAGGCGACAAAAAAGAAACTGTTACCAAGGAAGATCTTCCATACATTATTTCAGATGTTTTGGACAGTCATACTTACCAAGATAAAATTACCATACAGTCTTACGTATTAATGCATTCAAAAGGAACACGTCCATCATCAACATTAAGTTTAAATCTTGATGGAGAAATCATTGAAGAACACGCACAAGGAGACGGTCAGTTTGATGCTTTTATGAATGCTTTATCCAAAATTTATAAAAGTAAAAAACTAACACTTCCAAAATTGATCGACTATGCCGTAAGAATCCCACCGGGAAGTAGTTCTGACGCCTTGTGCGAAACCATTATTACCTGGACAAACAACGGAAAAGAATTTAAAACAAGAGGATTAGATTCAGATCAAACTGTTGCAGCGATTATTGCAACGCAAAAAATGTTGAATGTAATTGCCGATTAAGAGGTACAAAGGTTCAAAGATGCAAAGGCACAAAGGTTTTGCCTGCTTTTAAAACTTTGTTCCTTTGAACCTTTGCCACTATGAACCTTAAAAAAACAATAAATACTTAAAAAATGAAATTTAACATAGCCCTTTTAGCCGGAGACGGAATCGGACCAGAAGTAATAAATGAAGCTGTAAAAGTATCTGATGCTATTGCAAAAAAATTCAATCACGAAATAACCTGGACTCCTGCTTTGACTGGAGCTTGCGCAATTGACGCAGTTGGAGTTCCTTATCCAGACGAAACTCATGAAGTTTGTATGAAAGCTGATGCGGTTTTATTTGGAGCAATCGGACACCCAAAATACGATAACGATCCTAGCGCACCAGTTCGTCCTGAGCAAGGTTTATTATTGATGCGTAAAAAATTAGGCTTATTTGCTAATGTTCGCCCAACGTTTACTTTTCCTTCTTTAATTGATAATTCTCCTCTAAAAAGAGAAAGAATCGAAGGAACTGATTTAGTTTTCTTGAGAGAATTGACTGGCGGAATTTACTTTGGAGAAAAAGGAAGAAGAGACGACGGAGAAACTGCTTTCGATAATTGTGTTTATACAAGAGCCGAAGTTCAGCGTTTGGCTAAAAAAGGTTTTGAATTAGCAATGACACGTAGCAAAAAACTATGTTGCGTTGACAAAGCAAACGTTCTCGAAACTTCACGTTTATGGAGAGAAACGGTTCAGGCAATGGAAAAAGATTATCCGGAAGTTACAGTTTCTTACGAATTTGTTGATGCTGTTGCGATGCGTTTGGTACAATGGCCAAACTCTTATGATGTATTAATCACAGAGAATTTATTCGGAGATATCTTAACTGACGAAGCTTCTGTAATTTCAGGTTCAATGGGATTAATGCCTTCTGCTTCTGTTGGAGAGCACACTTCATTATACGAACCAATCCACGGATCTTATCCACAGGCAACCGGATTAAACATCGCAAATCCATTGGCAACAATTTTATCTGCAGCAATGATGTTCGAAGATGCTTTTGGATTAAAAGCCGAAGCCGAAGCCATCAGAGCAGTTGTAAACAAATCATTAGAACAAGGAATTGTTACCGAAGATTTAGCCGCAAAAGGATCAAAAGCATACAAAACCAGCGAAATTGGAGATTGGCTGGTTGCAAATTTATAATTTAGTTAATTATTTTTTGTTTCAAGTTTTCGTAGAGGCGCACTGCAGTGCGTCTAACATAACGGAGACGCACTGCAGTGCGCCTCTACAAAACAAATTTTACAAAAATAATTTACCGCATAAAAAAAGGGATCAATAAAAATTGATCCCTTTTATATATTTAGAAAAAAATATTAATATCCTCCTCTGTTACCACCACGGTCATTTCCACCACGGTTGTTTCCTCCACCATAACCTCCGCGTGAATCTCCACCACGGCTGTTATTGTTGAAGCTTCTTCTTTCACCTTCAGGTTTCGGTTCAGATTTATTAACTACAATTGCACGACCTTGAACAGTAGCTCCGTTCAATTCATCAATTGCTTTTTGAGCTTCAGCATCGTTTGGCATCTCAACAAAACCAAAACCTTTGCTTCTTCCTGTAAATTTATCAGTAATGATTTTAACTGAATCTACTGCTCCGTAAGCCTCGAAAGACTCTCTTAAATCTGCTTCCTCAATACTGAATGGAAGGCTTCCAACAAAAATGTTCATATGTACTTATTTATAATAATATAGCAAATGTAGTCTTATTTTTCTCTAATCTACTATATATTAGTTTATTTATGTTTTTATTTTGATTTAAAAATTCAAATTGCAACAAAATCAATCCATCGCAAATAGAATTACAAATGATGATTTATCTCACTAAGTTGAATTGGAACTTTGTAAAAAACACCTTCGGTAAAAGTCACTTTTGGTTTTTCAGTATCACTTGTATTTTGGTTTATAGCATTAAACTTAAATGTTCCTGAAATAGTATTACTTTCTAAATCATATTCTGTAATAACAATCTGCCCGTTTACACCTTTTATACCTGTAGAAAATGCAGCAAATTGAGCCGGAAACGTATCTAAATAATTTGCTGTTGAAGCATTGTTCACACCAAGAGCATAAGTTCCCTTCATTGGAGATGCTGTTTGCAACAGTACTTTTTCATATCCCAAAGAACCTTCAATAATCATAGTGCCATCATCTCCAAGGTAAGCTTTATAGGCATTAGCTCTCCAAAAAACATTATCCTTTAAGGTTTGAAAAGCCGGATTATTGAATTTTATATCTTCAGTACAAGATGTCAGGAGTACTATTAATGACAAGAAATAAAAATATTTTTTCATAGAAAAATCAATTTGAGGCAAAAGTATCGCATTTAAGATAAATAATGTAAAAATCAGAGTCAAAAACGACAAAGAAATATCAAAAAATCACCTTAAATAGATTTAATATCGTTTTAAACGCATAATTCATAAAAAAATTATATCTTTGCGCCCTTAATTAACAGAGGTCGAGTACCTCAAAATTTAATCATACGATTATGTCAGTAAAAATTAGATTACAAAGACACGGTAAAAAAGGAAAACCTTTTTACTGGGTTGTAGCTGCAGATGCACGCTCAAAAAGAGATGGTAAATACTTAGAGAAAATCGGTACTTACAATCCAAACACAAACCCAGCAACTATCGACTTAAACCTTGATAGTGCAGTTAAATGGTTACACAATGGTGCACAACCAACTGATACTGCTAAAGCAATTCTTTCTTACAAAGGTGCTTTATTGAAACACCACCTTGATGGAGGTATTCGTAAAGGTGCTTTAACTCAAGAACAAGCTGATGCTAAATTAGCGGCTTGGTTAGAAGCTAAAGCTGGAAAAGTTGATGCTAAAAAAGACGGTTTAACAAAAGCGCAAGCTGATGCTAAAGCTAAAGCTTTTAAAGCAGAACAAGAAGTTAATGCTAAACGTTTAGCTGCTGCAGCTCAGGCTGAAGCTGATGCTATCGCTGCTGCAACTCCTGCAGTTGAAGAAGAAGTTGCTGAAGTTGAAGCGGAAGCTGCTACTGAAGAAGCTCCTGCTGCTGAAGAAAATAACGAAACAACTGAAGCATAATTATATTTAGCGAGAATGCGTAAAGAAGAATGCTTTTATTTAGGTAAAATCGCTAAAAAATTTAGTTTCAAAGGTGAAGTTCTGGCTTATTTAGACACGGACGAACCTGAGTTATACGAAAATCTGGAATCAGTGTTTGTTGAATGCAACAAACACTTGGTTCCTTTTTTTATTGAAACAAGTTCACTACATAAAAACGATTTTCTTAGAATTCGTTTTGAAGATGTAAATAATGAAGAAGAAGCAGATGCTCTTATTGGCAATGCAATCTATCTTCCGTTAAGCATGTTACCAAAACTTTCCGGTAACAAATTTTACTTCCATGAAGTTATCGGTTTTGAAATCGAAGACCAGCGTTTAGGCGTTTTTGGAAAAATTGCTGCTGTAAACGACACTACGGCTCAACCTCTTTTTGAAGTTTTAAATGGCGAAGTCGAAATGTTAATTCCGATGATCGATCATTTCCTGGTAAAAATTGACCGTGAGAATAAAAAAGTCATTATGAATTTGCCAGAAGGATTAGTAGAGATGTACTTGTAAAAAGTCTTCAGTTTTCGGTCTCAGTTTTCAGCTGCTCACTCTTCTAAAATCTTTATTTTAAATTTTCCAGCAATGTCAAAATTCACTTTCAAGCAGTTCTCTATTCAACAAGACAAAACCGCTATGAAAGTAGGAACAGATGGTGTTTTATTGGGCTCATGGGCTCCAATTCATCACAATCCGTTTAGCGTTTTAGATATTGGTGCAGGAACCGGGATTATTGCTTTGATGCTTGCTCAGCGAACTCACGCTGAACAAATTGATGCTCTTGAAATTGATGAAGATGCTTATGAGCAAGCTGTTGGAAATTTTGAAAACTCACCTTGGGGAGACCGCCTATTTTGTTTCCATGCAGGTTTGGACGAATTTATAGATGAACCGGAAGACGAATACGATCTGATTGTTTCTAATCCTCCTTTTTATTCAGAAGATTATAAAACAGATAATGAACAACGTGATTTAGCACGTTTTCAAGATGCAATGCCTTTTGAAGAACTAATCGAGGCTGCCGATTTACTACTTTCTGAGCACGGAATATTTGCTTTGATTATTCCATACAAAGAAGAAAAGAATTTTATCGCCTTAGCAAAAGAATCAGAACTATATCCAGTCAAAATTACCCGTGTAAAAGGAACTCCTAAAACTGAAATTAAGCGAAGTTTATTAGCGTTTAGCCGCAATGAAACTGAAGAAATTGAAATCGATGAATTAGTTATCGAAATCGACAGACACGTTTATACTCCTGAATATATTGAATTGACTAAGGGGTTTTATTTGAAATTTTAAACTTGCTCAAAAACACTTTTAAACTGATATAAAATTCTTTCGATCAATCTCAAATCTTCGGTTACGATTTCAGCACTTCCTTTCATTTCCTGCTGAAATAAAATTTGTTTTTTATAGGATGTCTCCAATCCGTTTGGGAGAGCAACATCCAATAGCAGATTTCCATCTTTGTCCGGAACCAGCGATATATTTTGGATTTTTCCTCTCAGAACACCAAATTCTCTATCAGGGAAATTTGCCAGTCTGATGTTTACTTTTTGCCCTACTTTTATTTTTCCCGAATTCAATGCGGGTGCTTTTACTTTGCCTACAAAACCGTTTTTAGCATCGGGAATTATAGAAAAAACATTATCGCCAACATTTATGGTTTGATTTTCGTTCCAGACTTGCAAAAAAGTAACTACACCACTTATGGATGTTTTTAGCGTATAGGCCAATTCCCAATCTTTTATTACTTTTTTGAGCTGATAAAACGATTGTGCCATGTTGCGTCCCAGATTAACTTCTTCTTTAGTGCTGTTTATGTGCGAATTCTGGCTTGATTTTGTATTATCAATCAAAGAGGACCTTAATTGCGAAATCGACGATAATAAACCTTTATAACTCTTCTGAGCCTGAAGATAAGTGAGTTTTTTAGCTTCCATTTCCTGAGCCGAGATAATTCCTTTATTAAAAAGGGTTTCAAAACGTGCAATCTCATTTTTCTGAAGCTGCAATTCACTTTCGTTGATCACTTTTTGCTGCTGCAGAATTTCCAATCTTTCTTTAATCTGCGCTTTCTCTGAAACCTGCGCACGGTTTTCGACTTCAAAAGGCTGCAAATCTTCATTTAATTGATCTGCCTGATAATCTTTTTGAAAAACGGCAAATGCACTTTCTATTTCTCCTAACTGAGCATTTTTTAGCAAAACAAACGGAAAAGCTTTTTTTGAATCATTGACATTATAATTCTCAACAATGCTTTTTAATAAAAAAACATCTTTGTAATTGGCTGTGTTTTCAATAATAGCAAGCGTTGTGTTTTTTGGAACTACAGCTTTATTCTTTACTAAAATAGCCTCTATCCGGCCGGAAGATTTAGAAACTATTTTTTCTGGCGGAATATTGGTTGTAATCACAATTTCAGTATTTACAACATCCGGATATTTGATAAACCAGGACACAAAAAACAGTAAAAATATAATGGCAAATATCAAGATGGTTCCCCAACGTATCATCCAGTGTGGTACTTTGGTGAGAATGTCCTGAACTTCTTCACTTCTTAATTCAAATGTATCTTCTGCCATCATTTAATTTCCTAACTGTAATTGATTTCGAACCAATTCAAAATAATTCCCTTTTTGTTGCACTAAAGCAGAGTGACTTCCAATTTCGATGATTTTTCCTTTGTCCAAAACCACAATCTGATCTGCATTCATAACTGTACTAAGTCGATGCGCGATAACAACCACGGTTTTATCTTTGAAAAAAATATCCAGTTTTCGCATAATTTCTTTTTCATTATTGGCATCTAAAGCCGAGGTAGCTTCGTCAAAAAAAAGAACTTCCGGATTCTTATAAACGGCCCTTGCGATCAACAATCGCTGTTTTTGCCCTGTACTCATTCCGGTTCCTTCAGCACCAACTTTTGTATTATAACCCAGTGGCAAACCCGTTATATATTCTTTTATATTAGCAACATCTGCCGCATATACTAATCGTTCTTTGTCGACTTTGTCAACGCCAATGGCGATATTATTAGCTATAGTATCACTAAAAATAAACCCTTCCTGCATCACAGCACCAATATTGGATCTCCAGGCTTTTTGCGAAATATTTTTTAACTGTGAATTTCCAATATTAATTTCTCCTTTTTCAGGTTCATAAAATTTAAGAAGCACTTTCATGAGTGTTGTTTTTCCGCTTCCGCTAACGCCTACTATTGCCGTTACTTTATTGGCCGGAATTATTAAACTCAAATTGTCCAAAACCGGAATATCAGATCCTAAATAACGGTACGAAAGATTCTTTATCTCTATATCAGAATCGTATGGAACTTCATGAGTTTGATGGGCTTCCTGCTGGGTTTCATCTTCTTTTTCGTGAATTTCAGATAGTCTTGCCAACGATATTTTGGCATCCTGAAGTTCTCTGACAAATTCTATAAGCTGAGTTATTGGTCCGTTTAGACTTCCCACAATTGAGCTGATTGCCAACATCATACCGAGTGTAATGGAACCACCAATAACCAATTTTGCAGATAAGAATATAATAAAAATATTCTTTAATTCATTAATTACTGACGAACCAATGGTTTGGGTTTGCTCTAAAATCAATCCTTTTATCGAAACTCTAAAAAGCCTTGCCTGGACATATTCCCAACCCCAGCGTTTTTGTTTTTCGGCATTATGAAGCTTAATTTCCTGCATTCCATTAATAAGCTCCATGACTTTACTTTGCTCTTGCGAAACTTCGGCAAATCGTTTATAATCTAAAACTTCTCTTCGTTTTAAGAACAAAGTAATCCATCCGAAGTAAAAAATACTTCCGATAAAAAACACGAAAAAGATCTTCAGGTTAAAGTATGCCAAAACGCCTCCCATGACAAACATGTTGATTACAGAAAACAAAACGTTTATCGATGATGTGGTCAGGATTTTTTCGATTCTTCGATGATCGTTAATACGCTGCATAATATCACCTGTCATTCGAACATCAAAAAACGAAATAGGAAGATTCATTAATTTAATGAAGAAATCTGAAATAAGCGAAATGTTTATTCGGGTAGAAAGATGCAGTAATATCCAACTTCTGATAAGTTCTAAACCGGTTCTTCCTGCAAAGAGAAATAATTGTGCAAAGAGAATTAAATAAATAAAATGAATATTTTGATTCTGAATCCCAATATCAACAATACTTTGGGTTAAAAACGGAAAGATCAACTGCAGTAAACTGCTGGCTAATAATCCGATGCTTAATTGAACTAAAAACGACTTGTATCTTAAAACGTACTGAGACAGCAATTTAAAACCCAATCCTTTATGATCTTCTTTATCAAAATCTGACTGAAAGAATTTTGGCGAAGCTTCTATCAATAATGCGATTCCTTCTTCTGTAGTTTCATCGGCATTGTTTCCTATCCAGAATTTAATAAAATCCTGTTTATTGTATTGAATTAATCCAAAAGCCGGATCTGAAATATAATAAGTATTTTTTTTTATTTTGTAAAGAACCACATAATGATTCTGATTCCAATGCAAAATGCACGGCAATGGAGCTTCATCTAATCTATCTGTGCTTATTTTGACACCAAGTGTTCTAAAACCAATTTTCTCTGCTGCATCACTTAAAAAAAGCAAATTGCTTCCCTCACGAGTTGTTTCGCTAAAATCTCTCAACTCCTGGATGTTGATTGTCTTACCGTAATGTTTGGCTATTATTTTTAAACATGTTGGTCCACAATCTTTATTATCAGCTTGTTTATAATTGGTGAATTTTTTCAATGTATTATGATTTATTCAAGGCAATTTAAGATTATTTTTCTTGATAAAGTGTAAAAAAAAACAGAAAGGAAATATATTTCCTTTCTGTTAGGTATTTAAAAACGTAATTATCAGTAATCCAATTTCTGTAGGATATGGCACTGGTTAACCCTAACCAAATAAAATCAACTCAGTGACCAATTTTCCTAAGAATCCCAACACCAATCATCAATGTGGGGAATTTGCTCAATGTTCCACGATCGAGCGCCTACAAATTAAAAAAAACATGACTAAATTCTAAAAAAGGCTATATTGTAATTACTTCTAAAAAAACTAAAAATTAGCAACAAAGGCGAACTGAATCGCAAATACCCGGCAAAGTATCTATAGGACAACTTCCTCCAACTGGTATTAAAACACATCCCGCTTCAATTGCATAAATCCAACATTCAGGAATCCCTCCCTGCATGGTCTTTTGCTCACTTTTTGATATTCTCTGAGCATTTTCCAGATTTAAAATTTTCTTCAACATTTTATGTTTTTTTTAAATTATTTATCTCCTCCTAACAATCATCTCCCACAATTAAGCATTTATTATTTCCTAAATAAACAGGTCCATAATAAGGATTATAGTTCAGGCAAACCGTTTGGTTTGCAGTCCAAGTTACGTTTCCGCAAATTGGTTCAACAGGATAAGCACCACCATTAATACTTTTTTTCTCGAAAATGCTTAATTCCTGAGCTCCTTCTAAGTTTAAAATGTTTTTTAACATAGTTAGTAAATTTAATAGTTGGGGTTATACTTCAATCATTTCAAGACATTTGAAGATTCTGTCAGTATATTTACTTTATGCTGTTTTTTCAAAAACCTCAACTTCTTCAACAAAATCGTTCAAAAAGTATTTTAATTCGTTTAATTCGTATTCATTTGGAAATAACTTTTCATTTACAATCTTAACTGGCGTATAATTAAAATTATTCTTAGAGCACCATTCGTATTGTTTATTTATTTCCTGAGTGATCATCATACTAATAGAATCTACGTGCCATTTTTTCATCCATTTTTTCAGGCTCATCTTTTTAATATGCCAGTCAGAAATGGCTTCAACTGTTTTTCCAGGTGTTGATCTGTTTATTGACAGAAGTCTTTCTACAATAATTTTATATTGATTGTCACTATTTTCGGGATTAATATTAAAAAGAACATTTAAAAAAATCTTATCCGGATATCTTAAAACCAAATCAAATGCTTCCTGAAACGTTTTATGACAGTGCCCACAACTTGGACTTATTATTATTGAAAGCTTTACAGCTGCATTTCTATTTCCAAAATTCAATCCTCTCAAATCTTCAAACCCATTAGGATTAGGTACTTTGGCAGATAAAAAATTTAATAAGGAATAATTTCTTTTAAATTTTTTAAGCTCTTTTAATGAATTTTCATTACCCAAAATATTTTTTACCGTTGATTTAGCAACATACCAAATAGGTATAAGTACTATCAATGAAAAGAAAAAAGGAAAAACATTCTCAAAACTAAAACTCAACGTAAACAAATCTGACGAAAACCAAACAATAGACTGTGAGAAGATCAAAAAGGAAACCATCAAACACATCACACACCATTTTTGAATTTCAAATTTTTGAATCCAAATAGAAGAAACTATAACAGGAATCGCCAATAAGCTTAAAAAGCCAATAAAAATTGCTGAATTTAACGGTTGAACTAAAATCGATATGTAGCTCGCA
The DNA here is from genome assembly GCF_963422545.1 of uncultured Flavobacterium sp. Lineage (NCBI taxonomy): Bacteria > Pseudomonadati > Bacteroidota > Flavobacteriia > Flavobacteriales > Flavobacteriaceae > Flavobacterium > uncultured Flavobacterium sp. The sequence continues at coordinate 15,712 of NZ_OY730251.1, read as the reverse complement.
CCAAAAAACAGTAATGGCAAATCTGAAAAATTAATCCATTTGTTTTGAGTTCCCTCATTAGTATTTATAACCGCATCACAAGAAGAGTTAGAACTTAGATTGCAAATTTTTGAAATAAGACTGTTTTTAAATCCCAGTTTTTCCTGAACGATTAAAACACTAACAACTAATCCCAGAATTGATACCACTAAAAAAATAAGACTAAACCAATTATAGGTATTATAAAAAAATGACAACCCTGTTAAAAGCAAAAGAGGCAAAGAATATTTTAACCAATTGTATTCAACTTTTAAATTTTCTCTTGCTACTACATTATTAGGCTCGATAGCTACAATTACTCCATTCCAATCTAAAAGGAATTTTTCATAAGCCATTTTATAGTTTCTTTTTTTCATACTATTAATACGAACGAAATTTTTGGCCTTTTCTACCAATATAAGTTCTTCTTTGAAGTATGCTAAAAAATTTGAAGGCAAATCAACGATCTGCTCTTTTGAAACTCTTACCGCAGCATTCTCTATAGATAATAAATCAAAAGAATCTGTTATTGCAAATAGACTTGGATAATTAGGATGAGAAAGAAACAGATCCTTAAACTCATTTTTAATTTCCGAGTATCTATTTATTTGGAGAAATTTTTGGACAAGTTTTAACATCTTTTCGATTGTTTTAAATCATAATTACAGTACAAATATTGCTGTTTTTATTCAAAAAATAATCGTAAAAGCAGACATTTTATCAATTATACTACATACAATTTATAAATTATATAAGTCATAGTTAGTATTTCAATTAATTGACAATCAATACGTTGTGATGATTTATTTTTCACAAAAAGCTTCAAAACCCTATTCTCGATTAAGGGTTTTGCTTTTTGCCTAGTTTTGATAATGCAATAACCCTAATACATAAAAACATGGCAAATCAAGCATTAACACTAGCAGATTTTGGAGCACAAAAGTTATCTAAAAATCAACAAAAAATTGTTCGTGGAGGCGATAGTGAAGCATGTCCACCACCACCGATTTCAGCACCAGAGTCAGATCCTGGAAAATCAGGAACTGGAAATAATGGCACATTATAAGTCTATAAAATTATTTAATAATAAATTAAATATTATTCGCAAACTGAGCCGGAGATACTCCGGTTCGTTTGCGAAATGATTTTGCAAACGAACCAGCATTTTTAAACCCCACACTTTCTGCTGTAGCTTGTGTAGATTTTTTTCGGTATACATCGCAAGTAATCATTTTATTAATCGCATAATTAATTTTTAATTCATTGCTATATTCTCCAAATGATTTACCAAATCGTTTGTTGACAACATAAGATAAGTAAGTTGTATTTGTTTTGATTTTTTTGGCTACATAAGCCAATGTAAAATCAGTATTCAAATATTCTAAGTTGTTTTCAAGATCTAAAAGCTTTTCGACTATTTCATTTTCTTTAGCCAGATCAATACATAAGCTGGCATTTTCAGATTTTAATTCAACTTTCTCAGATTCAAGTAATATCGTTTTGATATTAGAGCGATTTTCCTTTTCAATACTTGCCTTAAGTTCTTGTATTAAAGCACTCATCTTTTTATTAGCCTTGTTTTTATCTCTGTTGCTTTTTACCAATAGAGTAACAGTTCCTAAAATTAAAAATATATAAAAGACTTTAAGACTTTTATTTAAAAAAAGTGCTTTTTTATATTTTTCTTTTGACAATTCCGTTCTGCCCTTCATTTGCAATAGCGAAGACATTAGCGTATTTGCATTAAAATATTGTCTGATTTTATATTTCAAAACCATATATTCTCCTTCGGTCATCGTCTTTTTATCTTGAACAAGTGCAGTATTGAGAACAAAAAAGAGTAAAAAACAGATAATTAATCTCATTTCATTTGTTATTGGAATCTTAAAAATAAACTTTTCATTATTCCTTAACTAAATGTTACTTGCAAACTGAGCTGGAGATACTCCGGTTCTTTTACGGAATGATTTTGCAAAAGAAACTGCATTTTTAAAACCTACACTCTCTGCAATAGCCTGTGTAGAGTATTTACGGTACATATGATTGGTAATCATCTCGTTGATTACATAGTTAATTTTAAGCTCATTAGAGTATTCCCCGAACGATTTACCAAATCGTTTATTGACAACGTAAGATAAATAAGTCGTGTTTGTTTTGATTTTTTTAGCTACATAAGGCAGTGTAAAATCTGCATTTAGATACTCTAACTTGTTTTCCAGAGCCAATAACTTCTCGACTATTTTATTTTCTTTAGCCTCATCAATACTTAAATTGACATTTTCTTTCTTGAGATGAATTTCTTCCGGTTCAAGCACTAGTTCTTCTATTGCTTCTACTTCTTTTTGCTCAAATTCAGGATTATTTCTCTTCTCTATATTCGCTTTAAATTCTTCAATTAAAGCATTCATTTTTTTATGTGCCTTATTCTTATCCCTAATATTTTTTATAAGCAAGAACACAATTGTAACAAAAAGAAGCACATAAAAAACTTTTAATCCCCTATTTAAAAAAACATCATTTTTATATTTTTTCTCAATAGTAACCATTTCATCTGTTAGATTGCCAACTCCTTGTTTATAGTTTACCTCTAACGCTTGGTCATTCAATTTTGTTTCGAATTTCTCATAATTATCCAAATAGATTTTAGAATGTTTATAAGCTAATTCAGGTCTCTTAAGGATATTATAAATTTTAGCCTGATAATAATTCGATTTCAAATAGTCTAATTGATTTATATTTGTTAAAGCAGCAATTGAATCACATTTTTTAAAAAAGATTAGTGCTTTATCATATTTTTTAGTCGAATAATAGATGTCTGCCAAATTATAATTTGCCACACATAATAGATCTTTATTATCATTTTGCTGCGATAAAAACACGACATCATAATAGGTTTTTTCAGCATTTGCATAATCCCCTTTAAAATTGTAAACATTCCCTAAACTTAACTTTGAGCTGATTTTAGTATAAGGATTGTTTTTAGAATAAGTAATCGCTTTTTTGTAAAAAAATTCCGCCGAATCTAGCAGGTACTTTTTACCTTTATTCTTCATAAAGTAACTTTCATACGAACTAGCTAGATTACTGTTTATAGCACTTTTTCTATTTAAAAAATCTTCTTTGGTAAACAAATCTTCATTTTGATCAACAAAACCATCTAGTTGTCTTATATCTTTAATAGCCAATTGATAATTACCAACTGCCTCATTAATCATCGAGATGTTGATCTTGAATTTGACAATTTGGAGAACATCTCCTATTTCCGCAGAAAGCTTCATTCCTTTCTGGTATTGTTCAATTGCTTCACTAAAATTTTCCCTTTTCCATTCTGATAATCCCCTTAGATTATGAAAATAAGCTCTCAATTTTGTTTTGTTCTTTGACTCAGGGACTTTTTCCAAATAGCCAAGTGCTATTTTATATTTTTCATCAGATTCTTTTGTTTTACCTTTTAATTGTAACAAATAAGATATTGATCCATTTGCAAATGCCAGATGCTCATAATTCTTTGATTTAGCCATTTGATAGGCGTATACAAATGCACTATCAACATTTGCACTAGAATTTAGTCGAATTTTATCTTGCAACAATAAATACTCCTGTTCTGTCAAAGCATCTTTTTGTGCAAATGCGTTATTCAGAACAAAAAAAAGTAAAAAAGAGATGATCAGCCTCATTTAATTTGTTTTTGGAAACTCAAAAATAGCTTATAAATTATCAATAAACTAAAATTAATTCCTGTTATTACTATTTTTCTTCTTTTTGTTTTAAAAAATATAACAATTTAACTGTATTTTGTTATATTTTTATTACGTAAATTTGTTTTAGCTAAATTATCAAAAAATGAAACCAGATTTATTTCAAGCCCCGGATTATTACAACCTTGACGATTTATTGACAGACGAACACAAATTGGTTCGCGAATCTGCTCGTGCATGGGTCAAGAGAGAAGTTTCTCCTATTATAGAAGAATATGCTCAAAAGGCAGAATTTCCAAAACAAATCATAAAAGGACTTGGAGAAATTGGAGGTTTCGGACCTTATATTCCTGTTGAATATGGAGGTGCCGGTCTGGACCAAATTTCTTACGGTTTAATAATGCAGGAAATTGAACGAGGAGATTCCGGAGTAAGGTCTACTTCATCTGTTCAATCTTCACTGGTAATGTATCCTATTTGGAAATACGGAAACGAAGAACAACGAATGAAGTATTTGCCAAAACTGGCAACGGGAGAATTAATGGGTTGTTTTGGTTTGACTGAACCGGATCATGGTTCTGACCCAGGAAGTATGATTACTAATTTTAAAGATATGGGAGATCATTATCTTTTAAATGGTGCCAAAATGTGGATTTCGAATGCCCCTTTTGCAGATATCGCAGTGGTTTGGGCAAAAGATGAAACAGGAAGAATCCACGGATTAATTGTAGAGCGCGGCATGAAAGGTTTTACAACTCCTGAAACACATAATAAATGGTCGCTTCGTGCATCATCAACCGGAGAATTAATTTTTGACAATGTAAAAGTTCCTAAAGAAAATCTATTGCCAAACAAATCAGGTTTAGGCGCACCACTTGGCTGTTTAGATTCGGCTCGTTACGGAATCGCGTGGGGCGCAATTGGAGCAGCAATGGATTGTTATGATACAGCTTTAAGATATGCAAAAGAGAGAATTCAGTTTGGAAAACCAATTGCGGGAACTCAATTGCAACAGAAAAAACTGGCAGAAATGATTACCGAAATCACAAAAGCACAATTATTAACCTGGCGTTTAGGTGTTTTGAGAAATGAAGGAAGAGCAACGACTTCTCAAATTTCGATGGCAAAACGCAACAATGTCGATATGGCAATTCATATCGCCCGTGAAGCAAGACAAATACTGGGCGGAATGGGAATTACCGGCGAATATTCGATTATGCGTCACATGATGAATCTCGAAAGTGTGATAACTTATGAAGGAACTCATGACATTCATTTACTAATAACCGGAATGGATGTAACTGGAATTTCGGCATTTAAATAGTAAACAACTATTAAAAAATATACAAAAACAATTTAAAAAGCTTCTTCTAACCGAGAAGCTTTTTATATTTGCAAAAAATTTACACAAATGAATATTGAAACTATAAACAATAGCATTCAACCTCAAAAAGATCAACTTTTACAGCATTCTTTATACAATAAAATTCAAAGTATTGACGACTTACATAGTTTCCTGCAAACCCACGTTTTTGCAGTTTGGGATTTTATGTCACTATTAAAAGCTTTACAAGCCAAACTTACCTGTACCACAACACCTTGGTTTGCTACAAAAAACCCGGAAACAAGATATTTAATCAACGAAATTGTTCTTGCCGAAGAAACTGATTTAAGTATTGACGGGAGAAGACAAAGCCATTATGAAATGTATCTTGAAGCAATGGTAGATTGCGGTGCTGATACAACTGGAATTAATACTTTTTTATCTCAAGTAAATTCATTGCATAATATTTTTGTTGCCATAAAACAAAGTTCATTACATCCAGATACAAAAGCTTTTTTAGATTTTACTTTTAGAGTTATCGAACAAGGAAAACCACATGAAATTGCCGCAGCATTTACTTTTGGAAGAGAAGATTTGATTCCGAGTATGTTTACTGCAATCCTGAAGAACTTTCAAAAAAACCTTCCTGACACTGATTTAAGCAAACTGCTTTATTATTTTGAAAGACATATCGAATTGGATGCTGATGAACACGGACCAATGGCAATGCAAATGATTACTGATTTATGCGAAGATGATGCTCAAAAATGGAAAGAAGTTGAAGAAATTTCGATTCTGGCATTAGAAAAACGAATCGGACTTTGGAATGCTATTGAAGAAGAAATTGTGATGAAAACAGAAATGGTGTAAAACCAAACCTAGTTATTCAACGTAACTATTTGTTTAGAATGATCCGAAACTTAATTTATCCAAATTATGAAATCACATTTCAAACAAATAGTTACTGTTATCCTCTCTATACTTCTACTAAGCTGTAGTGTCGAAGAAACTCCTTCTCAATCTTCAGCAATACCTCCGGTTACTACTCCAACCACAGAAGTTCCAACTACTCCTATTTCAAGTTCGATAAATTATCTGGCTTTAGGCGACAGTTATACAATAGGCCAAAGTGTTTGCGAAACTTGCCGATATCCGGAACAGCTAAAAGCGGTTCTAAAAACAACTTATCCGGAAACTAATTTTTCATTAAAAGTAATTGCCCAGACTGGCTGGACAACTTCAGACTTAATCTATGCAATAAATAGTCAAAATCCGGATTCTAATTACGATTTAGTTACACTTTTAATTGGTGTGAATAATCAGTATCAACACCTGGATTTTTCTGTGTACGAAAAAGAATTTCCACAATTACTAAACAAAGCCATAGCATTAGCAAAAGGCAATAATAAAAATGTACTTGTTCTTTCGATTCCTGACTATGCCTATACTCCGTTTGCCGCAAATTATACAGACGAAAACCGAATGAAAATTTCAAGTGAAATAAGCAAATACAATACTTTTGCCGAGAGTTACTGCATTACCAAAGAAGTTAGTTTTATTTCTATTACAGATATTACACAACAAGGCCTTACCAGACCTAGTTTAGTTGCTTCAGATGGCTTGCATCCTTCCGAATTGGCTTATAAACTGTTTGTTGATCGTATTTTTTATAAAGTAAAAATGATTCTGCAGGATTAAGACTTTGATATTATTGAAATGTTTGACAAATTAAATATCACAATGGACAGAAACTTTTACAAAGAATCCAAAAAACCATAATCTAAAAAATATGCTTAATTTTGAAGAAGTTGGTTGTCTAAGATTAAAGTTAAGAAAATAGGTTAAAAGCAATGCAGGTTTTACCATCAAAAGAATTATCGCCTTATATCAAACATTATCTTTTTTTAGATAATGCAGCAACTTCGATCCAGAAACTTCGCTTGTTTTCTGATGGAAATACTGGTGTTGTATTTTCTTTTAAAAGCAAACTTATCTCTGACATTAATAATTACCACGTAAAAAACTATTTGCCAAATTCTTTTTTATATGGACAACCCAATGGTTTCAAAGACATCTATTCTAATGATGAAATAACTTTAATAATTGTCGTTTTTCAGCCCAACGGAATTCATCAATTGTTAGGAATTCCTGCCCATGAATTTCTGGATTCTATTATTGCTATTGATGATGTTTTTGGCGAAAACGGATTGATTCTTCAGGATAAATTATCAGAACATAACAATCAAAACAGAATTGAACTTTTAAATCATTTTTTCAGAAACCTGATCTCTAAAAAATCGCAATCAAATCAATCGATCATAAATAGTTCGTTAGATTTTATAATTTCAAACAAAGGACATTTTTCTGTGGCACAATTGGTTAAATATACCGGCTATACCGAAAGGCATCTCGAAAGAAAATTTAAAGAATCTATTGGATTAAACCCCAAGAAATTTGGTAACGTCATTAGACTACATCATTTTTTAAAACTATTAAAAGATAAACCTGTCGACACCAATTTGACAAATATTTGTTATGATGCAGGATTCGCAGATCAATCGCATTTGATAAAAGATTTTAAAAAACATACCGGAATATCTCCAAAGGAATATTTGTACAGTAGCGGAAAATTAACCAATAACCTCATCAAAACGATTCCCACTGTTTCATTTTAAAATGTCGGTTTTGTACAATTTACAGAACTTCATGAAAGCTATTTTTGATTCAAATTAATAGTATTAAAAATGGAAAATCTAAAAATTGCTACAGCTCAGTTTGAGAATAAAAGCGGTGACAAAAATTATAATTTATCTGTAATCGAAACGCTTTCGCGAAAGGCCGCCAGCGAAGGCTGCGATGTGATTTCGTTTCATGAATGTTCTATTACCGGATATACTTTTGCAAGGCATTTATCGAAAGAACAAATGCTGGATTTGGCAGAAATTATTCCGAGTGGAGAAAGTATTTTAAAGCTTATCGAAATCGCCAAAAACAACGAAATTGTAATTCTGGCAGGGCTCTTTGAAAAGGATGAAAATGACAACCTTTTCAAAGCCTACGTTTGTGTTGACAAAAATGGTTTGGTTGCAAAATACAGAAAACTACATCCGTTTATAAATCCATATTTAACTCCCGGAGATCAATATTGCATCTTTGAAATTAAAGGCTGGAAATGTGGAATTCTAATTTGTTACGACAACAATATTATCGAAAATGTTCGCGCCACAACACTTCTTGGTGCTACTATTATTTTCATGCCACACGTTACAATGTGTACGCCTTCGACCAGACCTGGCGCCGGTTTTGTTGCACCTCAACTTTGGAAAAACCGCGAAGCTGATCCAACTTCTTTACGATTGGAATTTGACGGAATGAAAGGTCGTGACTGGTTAATGAAATGGCTGCCTGCAAGAGCTTACGATAATGCTATTTATGCCGTTTTCTCAAACCCAATTGGTATGGATGACGATCAATTAAAAAATGGCTGTTCTATGATTATTGATCCGTTTGGAGATATCTTAGCCGAATGCCGAACTTTTGATGACGCTTTTGCAACAGCAATAATTACTTCTGAAAAATGTATTCAAGCCGGAGGAAATCGATACATAAAAGCCAGAAGACCAGAATTGTACCGAGATATTATCGGACAAAATCATATATCAGAACAAAATGTGGTTTGGTTAAATTCTGATAAAAAAAGTTAAAACTAATACAATTCATCAAAATTTAAGCATCTGAAAATTTACCTTTACTGGATTGATTAATCTACGGAATACACCCCAATAATGGAATTTTTTAAAACTACAAATGATGATATCGATGCTGTTTTCGATATTTATAGCGAAGCAACATCTTATCAAAAAACAGTCAATAATAAAAGCTGGAGAGGTTTTGAAAGAGCACTAATAGAAAAGGAAATTACCGAAAATCGTCATTTTATAATCAAAGAAGGAAATGAAGTTGCTTGCACATTTGTGCTAACTTTTAATGATTTAATTATCTGGAAAGAAGCCAGTCAGGATCCTGCAGTATATTTGCATCGTATTGCTACAAATCCAAAATTCAGAGGACAGTCGTATGTCAAAAAAATCATAGAGTGGACCAAAGCTTACGCCAAAGAAAATAGCAAATCCTACATTAGACTCGACACACACAGCGGAAACGAAAGAATAAATAAATATTACACAAGTTGTGGCTTCGAATATAAAGGAATCAGCACAATAGAATGGACAAGCGAATTACCGGAACATTACAAAGAAGGTTCTTTTAGTTTGTTTGAGATTGAACTTTAAGATTTGTCTTACCTTAAAAACTTCTAAGAGATATTCCTAGTAAAATAAAAGCCTGCTAATTTTGTTTAGCAGCTTTTTTAAGCTTGTTATTCGCTATTTAAACAATAAATGCAATCTTCCATTGTTCTAACAACATTTTATGATACTAAAAAAACACATCCGTACTTGAGATTTTATCTATTTTCCATTTGCCTCCTTCTTTTTTCATAAAAATGAGATTTGTTGTTCCGCCATTGTGATTGTAAATATTATAACTAAATATTAAATACCTTTGTTTCCAATAATACATCGGTTCTGAAATAGAAATCCAATATTGATCTGGTAAATAATTATTAATTGAATCACTTGTGATGTCTTGTTTTTTTCTAATTATAAACTTAAAATCTAAAAAATCATCTTTTTTCCAATATCTTTTTAAAGTATCATTTATGTATTTATTATACATTTTTTTATACTCTTTTTCATTATGATAAGCAATTGGTTGAAAATTTGAATCAAAATATGATCCTGCCGATTTAAATTCATTAAAATCTGCTATTACTTTTTTGTTGTCAATTTTCTCTGCTTGAAGAATATATTTTTTGTTCTTATCAATTTTCTGTGTCTCTAAAAACACATTTATTGGCTCATAACTTTTAAGGTATTGACCACTTGCACAAGACAAAATAAAGAAAGGGATAAGTATAATTATGTTTTTTAATTGTTTCATAATATTTAGTTTTTACAAGGTGTTCCTATCGGTGTAGTTATCCCGTACTGACTACCTTTTTGTTCTGCAGTTATTCTAGCCAAAATCCTTTCTCGATCTTTATAATTTTTATTACTAGGATCATTTGGATAAGTTTTATTAAAAATGTAAGTTCCTTGAAGACCACCCCAAGCCAAATCGAGATATTCTTGTCTGGGAAAACCTGAAGTAACGGGCTGACCAGTATGAAACTCTTCAACGCTAGATGCAATTGCATTGACATAATCACTCGCAATTAATTCATGGTGTCTATCTGCTGTTAAAACTTTGCTTTTGTCCTTATTTATTTGTTGTTGCACATAAGCATCGTAAATTGTTGGAAAATCACATATTCCTGAGGCTCCACAAGATTTATACTCTTCAAGCTGGCTAATTAAATATGCATGTATAATCTCATGTACCATAGTGTTAGCAACTGACAGATCTGTAGGAGGATTAGGGTTACCATTTCCATTAATATAATCTTGATTAAAAACCATACTTATATCTGTGCTAGAGCCTGAAACAGGTTTGGTTTGTGCCCAAATATTAGGGTCGTTATTTAATACTTGACCCGTTGACATGTTTATATTAAAAATAGATCCACTTGGATTAAAACGTTGTATCATGGTAACTAAATCACCTTGATTTAAATTTTTAAGTTTTTCAAGAATAGCTTTTGTGCAGGCGTCTAATTTATCCGAAGATATATTTTTAATTTTCTGAGCTAATGTCTGACTTGTATTTGGAGAGGTAGATGAGCCACCACCACCACCATAGCTAGGCTGTGGGTTTTCAGCAGAGTCTCCAGTAGGACCGCCACTGTAACAAGCAACTTCGTATAATGGATTAAATCTCCCATCTCCACCCCAGTAACCATAATAAAGACAAGCCATTTCCCTCATTTTTGCAGTCAAAGAAGGTGCTATTTTTTGACCTTCTTTAAACTCAATTTTACGTCTAATATTAGTAGCTAATTCCTGAACGTAAATATTGCCGTCAAAATTATCTTTAATATTATAGTAATTGTAATTTTTATCCTGAACGTTATAATTTTCATCATTTGCGAATATCTGAATATAGGAAAGTTTAAATTCATTTTGTCCGTCTTTCACAAACATTAAACGATGATGGTCATTATACTGGTCAGCTTCATTTGTTGAAGCTGCTAAACCGCTTGTTAAAGTAAATGGTACTTCTATAATTTCTCCCATATCACCTTCTGAAGTAATTGCATTTTGCCATTGCAAGTCTCCAATATAATTTAAAACCGTTGCATTATAATCTTTTTGATGGCTATCAAACCAAATTTTAGCTTCAGTAGAAGACTGAGTAACATTTTTCTGTCCGATTTCTTCAGTCGCACAATTTGTCATTAACAACACAAGACTTAACAACAGCAAGCCTTTAAACAGTTTTGTAATTTTCCTCATATTAACTTTTTTCTTACAGCTAAAATAAAAATTATTAATTATAGCCAAAGAAAAAACCTATAAAAATAGTGTTGTAAAAAAAGGACTTAAATGAATTTACAGATTTAATTTTTAATTAGAAAAGTGATTCCTTTAAGTTTTCGGAACCCTATAACGTATTTATTACTGCAACAGATAAACTAAATCACGGAACTAAATTTGGCATTTACATTCCGGTAGAATAAAAAAAGCCTTTTGTGAAATTCACAAAAGGCTTTTCGCAGAGAGGAAGGGATTCGAACCCTCGATACAGTTACCCATATACTAGCTTTCCAGGCTAGCTCCTTCAACCACTCGGACACCTCTCTATTTTGGTTTGCAAATAACACAAAAAAAACTGACTTAGAAAAGTAAAATCTGATAATACTTTAAATGCTTTTTCTAAATTCTTCCATAAACAACTTTACTGCCTTTTTTTGATAACCGCCCATCGTTAGCATAAAGGAATCTCTTCTGGTTGCAACTCCTGTAATCTGAATTGCTCTGAGATCATCCCAGCCTTTTAAGGCCTTTTCCGCCACAATTGTTGCCCAATCACTGTCCTGTACCATTTGCAATAAAGCATGAATCGAGTTTAATTCAATCGAAATTTTAGGTTTCATCTTGTTTTTTGCAAACAACTCTTCTACAAATTCTCTCGAATTCGAACCTTTCCCTGGAAGAACGAGCGGTATTTCTTCTATTTTCTTGAAAGCAATTTTGTCTAAAACTGCCAAAGAATGTGATTTTGAAACTGCCATAACCATATTTGAAGTGAACAAAGGTACTTTTTGAATTGAAAGCCCAATTTCATGCGACGAAATAACCAAAACCAAATCCAATTCATTGTGAATTAGTTTTTGCTCTAATGCCTCGGTTGTGCCATATTCTACGACAATTTTCAGCTTTTGATATCTTTTTGCAAATGCATTAATCACGGGCAGAATCAATAACCCAAAAATATAAGTCACGCCTATTCGCAATTCACCGCCAATCATTTCGTTCAAATCGTCAATTGCCTGTTTTCCACTTTGTACATTTTCGATCACCTTTTTTGCGTGAATTAAAAAAACAGAGCCTGCTTCAGTAAGCTGTACTTTTTTCCCAATCCTAATAAACAAAGGCATCCCGAGTTCTTCTTCCAGTTTTTTTATTTGCTGCGAAAGCCCGGATTGTGTTACAAAACACAATTCGGCAGCTTTAGTAAAATGAAGAACTTCGGCAGTTTTAATAAAATATTCTAATTGATAAATTTCCATATTGATAAGTTTTACTACTTATTATAAGTAAAATTATTAATTTTTCTAATGAAATCATAATCCCGAACTTTGTAAAAAAATATCAGGCATCATGTTTAAAGCATTAAAATCAAAAAACTTCAAGTTATTCTTTTACGGACAATCAGTTTCTGTAATTGGAACCTGGCTACAAAAAACAGCCGTAAGTTGGATGGTTTACAGCGTTACAGGTTCTGTTTTCTTACTTGGATTGGTAACATTTCTAAGCATGATTCCTTCTTTATTTCTTGCGCCCTTAGCGGGAAGTATTATCGGGAGATATGACAGACACAAAGCCATGATTTTATTACAATCTTTGGCAATGTTTCAAGCCGGAGCTTTGGCTTTATTAATTTACTTAAAGATATACAACATCAATTTTATTCTGGCCCTAAGTCTTTTTCAGGGAATCATAAACTCTTTTGATATGACTTGTCGTCAAACTATGATGATTGATATTGTAGATAATAAAGAAGATTTACCAAACGCCGTTGCCTTAAATTCGACCTTAAACAATTTTGCCCGAATTGCTGGTCCTGCTCTGGCTGGAATTATTTTGCATAATTATGGCGAAGACATTTGTTTCATTGGAAACTTCTTAAGTTATATTCCGGTTTTGATTTCTTTATTAATGATGAAAATTACACCGCACATTAAAGCAACCGACAAAATGAAAATGTTAGATGATTTTATTGAAGGTTTAGATTATGTAAAAAAAGAAACCGAGATGGCCAAAATGCTTTTAATGTTAATGTGCAGTAGTCTGTTCGTAATCTCTTTCAACACATTAATGCCTGTTTTTGCCAAAGATATTTTTAGCGGAAATGCTCAGACTTTTAGCTGGTTTGAAAGTGCTGCCGGAATTGGTTCAATTCTATCAGCTATTTATTTGGCGAATCTTAAAAAAGCCGACAATATGGGCAAAATAATGACCGCTGCAAGCTTATTATTAGGTTTTAGCATTATTATACTTGCTTACTCAAATAGTTTAACTGTAGCGCTTATTTGCATGGCTCTGAGCGGTGTGGGAATGATGGCACAAACCTCATCTATAAATATTTACGTTCAAACACAAAGTACTGTAAAAATGCGTTCAAGAAGTATTAGTTATTATTTAATGGCGTATCAGGGAATGATTCCTGTGGGAAGTTTGATTATTGGATACGTTTCGCATATTATAGGAACCCGAGAAACTGTGGCAATTCAGGGAATTATCTGTATTGTTTCGGTAATTGTTTATGTGTACTACAAAAACCGCAGTTCTGAAGAAGAAATGGGAACTTGCCCGGTTCGTTACAAAAACTAGTAACTTTTAAAATTTTAAATTCCAACAAAAAAATTCCAAATTCCAATTATACACGATCTTGTCAAAGATAGTTGCGTATAGTAAACCCGACAGGTTTTAAAAAACCTGTCGGGTTTCGTTGCGTAAGCTTTGTCGAATTTCTAACGGAGATTTCTCGCTCCTCCTAATAACAAACTTTGAGTTGTCATTTTTGGAATCTGGAATTTAAAATATTGGAAATTTATTTATTATGAAATTTCCCCGCGTAAAGCCGTTTCGAAAATGATCTTAAAGTCTTCTTTTGGAATATTGTGCCCTAGTAAATACATAAGTTTTGTAATTGCGGCTTCTGTTGTAATATCTTTTCCTGAGATAACCCCAAGAGATTTTAAGGCAGTACTGGTTTCGTATTGTCCCATATTGACACTTCCGCCGGAGCATTGTGTAACGTTGACAATATGTAAACCGGACTGAATTGCTTTCTGAATTAAATTCAAAAACCAATCTTCGGTCGGGGCATTTCCCGAGCCGTAAGTTTCAAGAACAATTCCTTTTAAATCTTTAATGGCTAGAATTGACGATAAAACAATCTCGCTCATTCCCGGAAACATTTTTATGATAGCAACATGATTGTCTAAGTTTTTATGGACGATCAATTTTGCATCTGTTTTTACAGGAAGAAATAAATGCGAGTTTAATTTAAGATGAACTCCTGATTCTACTAATTCAGGATAATTTGGTGCTGTAAAAGCTTTAAAGTGTTCCGCATTTACTTTTGAAGTTCTGTTTCCCCGGTACAATTTATATTCAAAATACAAACAAACTTCGTTGATTACCGGTTTTCCGTTTTCCTGAAGAGAAGCAATCTGAATTGCTGTAATAAGGTTTTCTTTAGCATCAGTTCGTAAATCTCCAATTGGTAATTGCGAACCTGTAAACACAACCGGTTTGGCTAAATTCTCTAACATAAAACTCAATGCAGATGCAGAATACGACATGGTATCTGAACCATGAAGTACTACAAATCCATCATAAGCAACGTAATTTTCTTCAATGATTGTGGCAATTTTTGTCCACATTTCAGGATTCATATTTGAAGAATCGATTGGATTTTCGAAAGAAACTGATTCAATCTCGCAATCTAATTGTTTGATTTCGGGAATCTTTTGCAATAATTTACCAAAGTTGAACGCTTTAAGTGCACCAGTTTCAAAATCTTTACTCATACCAATGGTTCCACCAGTATAAATCAGCAATATTTTAGCTTTAGATGACATCTTGGTATTTTAATTTATTGACAACAGGATTTGCATACATACAAAGAAATCCTTGTCTGGTAACTGGATTATCACTTCCGATACGCATTTCTAAACGGCGCTCAAACAACGATTTCTCACTTTCTTTATACAAATGAGCAAATCTGTCTGTTTCGTTTAAAATGTCGTATGCAATAAAATTAGTTGGCCATAATTGGTAATTTTTCAAAATCGAATCGTCAATTACTTGTGCCAATGCCTGAACTTGTTTGTTGGCATTATCATTTTCAGCAACAATCTGATCAATTTCAGTATCCAGAACATCTCCAACCGAAATGTGTATTCTTTTCTTAGTTCCCATGATACCACTTAGGATAGTCATGA